>NZ_JAVXGL010000020.1:0-32601 GCF_036657415.1 Anaerorhabdus sp.
AATAGCCTATAAAAATCTAGTTTAAGTTAAGAAACTCACAAAGAAAGTAGAGATAAAATATGATATGATTAAAGCGATTTAGAAAGGTAGGAAATTATGAATACTGCCAAAAAATTTGATATTATCGTAGTTGGTGCTGGACATGCTGGTGTAGAAGCAGCACTTGTATCAGCGCGTTGTAATAAAAAAACTGCATTAGTTACACTAAGTATAGAGAATATCGCTAAGATGCCTTGTAATCCTTCAGTAGGAGGACCTGCGAAAGGAATCGTTGTTAGAGAAATAGATGCACTAGGTGGGCAAATGGGAATTACTGCTGATAAAACAGCACTTCAATTTAAAATGCTTAATACTACCAAGGGGCCAGGAGTACAATCACTACGTGTTCAATCTGATAAAATAGAATATTCAAAAATGATGCAGGAGATATGTCTCCAACAAGAAAATTTAACAGTGATTGAAGGACAAGTGAAATGCTGTAATTTTGATAAGAATAAGGTAACAGGAATCACGATGATGGATGACGAAATCATATCCAGTGAAATAGTTATTCTGACTACTGGAACATACATGTCAAGCCTAGTCATGGTATCAAGTACCGTAACTGAAAGTGGTCCAGATTCTGAACCAACCACACATAATTTATCGCAATCACTACGTGATGCGGGATTAGAAACGTTTCGTTTAAAAACAGGAACTCCACCGCGAGTTCTTACAAATACAATCGATTTTTCAAAAGCAGAGCTTCAACCAGGTACAGATGCATTCGTTGCCTTTAGTACAACAACAAAAGAAATATTACCTTTTAATGAACAAGTGGTTTGTTACTTAACCTATACTGCCCCTGAAACCCATCGCTTAATTCATGAAAACTTGAATAAGTCGAGTATGTACTCAGGTGTTGTTAAAGGAGTTGGACCTCGTTATTGTCCTTCAATCGAAGATAAATTAGTTCGTTTTTCCGATAAGGAAAGACATCAATTATTTTTAGAACCTGAATCACGTTCACTTGATACAACATATGTACAAGGATTCTCAACATCATTACCTTATGATATTCAAGAAAAAATGGTTCATTCTTTACCAGGACTAGAAAATGCAGTGATAGACAAATATGCATATGCAATTGAATATGATGCAGTAGACCCATTGCAACTAAAACCATCATTGGAGACAATGAAAATCGAAAACCTATTCACGGCTGGACAAATTAATGGAACATCAGGATATGAAGAAGCAGCTGGGCAAGGACTCATGGCAGGAATCAATGCTGTCTTAAAATTAGATAAAAAAGATCCACTAGTCTTGGGACGTGATGAAGCATATATCGGAGTCATGATTGATGATTTAGTAACCAAGGGAACAAAAGAACCATATCGTCTACTAACATCACGTGCTGAATTTAGATTGCTTTTACGTCATGATAATGCCGACCAAAGACTAATGAAAAAAGGGTATGAAATTGGTACCATTTCAGAAGAAAGATATACCGAGTTTTTAAGTAAAATGAGCCACATTCAAAAAGTAAAAGAACAATTATTGGATGTTCGATTCACCCCTAAAGATGAGATTAACAACTATTTAAATGAACTTGGATATGACCGATTAACAGAAGGAATTACAGGATACGATTTATTAAAACGTCCCAATGTTGAATGCCGAATTTTACTACAAGCTTTAGGCATTGAAGAAAGTGATGAAGTAGCCAAACAAGTTGAAATAGAAGTTAAATATGAAGGATATATAAACAAAGCTAAGAAAGAAGCAACACGTTTAAATCAAATGGAAAAGGTTTTCTTGCCAGAAGATATAAACTATTTGGAAATTGATAATCTTTCACTAGAAGGAAAACAAAAACTAGATAAAATTCGTCCTCGAACAATGGGACAAGCATCAAGAATATCTGGAGTTAATCCTGCAGATATTGCGGTACTCGCAATTACTTTAGAACAAAGAAGAAGGAAAAGAGGAACGGAAGAATGAAAATGAATGAAGTAATTAACAACGTAGAAATTTTTGGAATTGAAAGTGCTGTTAGAGGAAGTAAATATCCAATGGCAACAGATACAAATGCAGTAACTGGGGAAGTTACACCGACAACTTATAAACTTGCGACAAGTCGTGTAGGAGAAGGTCATGATAATTTTCTTAATGGAATAATTGTGCAATTCGATTTAACATTTACAAATAAAGTGTGGGTTGAATTGGAACGTTATCATTTCATTGATTTTATTAGCAGTCAATCTACAATGCATCGTATCTGCCGATTTGATATGGATAATGCATTCATCGAATATGTTGATCCACGTATGATTGAAATCATGAAGGAAAAGACAAAAGCATATAATGAATTACAAGAAGAAATTAAACGTCTTCAAGCTGAAGGTGCTGATGTTAAAGAACTTAATGAAAAAGCAAAGAAAATGTATTTAGAAGTTTTATATTCTAATCCAGCTGGCTTTAAAATAACTGCACGTATGACGACAAATTATCGTCAATTAAAGACCATCTATTTACAAAGAAGAACACATCGACTTCCTGAATGGCATGCATTCTGTGACTGGGTTGAAACATTACCATACAGTGAATTTATCTTACCGAAAAAAGATTAATCATATAAACTGTCTTATACCAAGACAGTTTTAATTTGATTGCATAAAATGATAAAATATAACAAATGAAGGTGATAAGATGAAAATTTTATACGGTACCCATAATAAAGCAAAACTAAACGCGATGCGTGAGTGTTTGGAAGAAATTTTAAACATTGAACTAGTTGGATTACAAGATTTGCATTTGCCCATACCAAATATTGAAGAGAGTGGATCTAATCCATTAGAAAATGCAATAATCAAGGCCAAGCAGTTTTATAATGAATTTAAAATGCCAGTGTTTTCTTGTGACTCAGGTTTATATTTTGAAGGAGTAGAAGATGACCTTCAACCAGGAACATATGTAAGAAGAGTAAATGGTAAAGAACTCAGTGATGAAGAAATGATAACGTACTACAGTAATCTTGCATCAAAGTATGAAAATGGATTAATAGCTAGATATCAAAATGCGATATGTTTAATCATGGATGATAATCATAGTTATACAAGTATGGATGATACATTGAGTGCTGGATCATTTCGTATTATTTCAAAACCACATGGTAAAAAAGTAGAAGGATTTCCATTAGATTCTATATCGGTTGATTTAAAAACAAATACGTATTTTTTTGATTTAAAGGATAAAACAATTGATAAATCATTAATCAATGAAGGATTTAGAAATTTCTTTATCAATGCTTTTAAAGAAAATGGGGAGAAAAATGATTAAGAAAATATTGAAACTAGTCATCTGTTTAGGACTACTAGCATCATGCACAAGTAAAAAAGAACCAGTATATATTCCATTACCCGAAGAAGTAAAGGCAATGTGGTTTTCTTATGTAGACTATGAAACATTTCTGAAAGATACTCCGAAAGATCAAATTAAAGAAGAGATTGAAAAGATCATTGAAAATTGTGAAAGTATAGGAGTCAATACTATTTTTGTCCATGCTGTTGCGTTTACAGATGCATTCTATGATTCAAACATATACCCAAAATCAAATAAAGTTAATCAAAAAGACATAGATTATCTGGAAATATTTATTGAAGAAGCCCATAAAAAAAATATGCACGTAGAAGCTTGGATAAATCCAATGCGTTCAGTTACAGTAGAAGAAGCGGCTTTATGGGAAGAGGACTTTATTCTAAAAAAATGGGTTAATGAAGCTAATGACAATATCTATAATTTTGAAGGTCGTTATTATTTAAATATTGCGACAGAAGAAAATCAAAAGTTAATAATAAGTGTTATTGAAGAGATAATAGAGAACTATGATGTTGATGGAATCCATATGGATGATTACTTCTATCCTGCAAAGATAGATGATGGTTTTGATGATAACCAGTTTGCAGGAAGTTCATTCAATTCAATAAGTGACTTTAGAAAATATCAGGTCAATGAACTTGTCGAAAAAATATATGATGTAGTTCATGAAAATGATCTCGTATTTGGAATTAGCCCTTCGGGTAATATAGAGTATTCAAGAGATGTGATTTATGGTGATACGGAAGCTTGGGTAAACAAAGGAATAGTTGACTATGTAGTACCACAAATTTACTGGGGATATACAAATAAAACAAAGCCATTTGAACCTACTTTACAAGAATGGCAATTACTGATGGGGAATACAGATACAAAACTAATCATAGGATTAGCAGCTTATAAAGTTGGAATAATGAGTAAAGATAGCGATAATGAGGAATGGATGAAGGATGATAAAATCCTTTCTAAACAAATAGAAACGAGTAAAACAGTCAAAAACTATAGTGGTTATGCACTTTTTTCATATCATTCTCTTTTTGGTGAAAATAATGAAAATAGCAAGAGAAATAAAGAAAATTTAAGTCAAAATGAATAAAACTATCAAGATAAAGTGAATTGGAAATAATTGGGAAATAATGATAGTGAATAGGGTGGAATTTTGATATAATAATGTAGCGGAGGAGCTCTATGAAATTAGAAGAATTTATCGAAAATTGTGAAAAACAAGGGCTTCATCTTAATGAGCATCAAATTAAGCAGTTTTGTGATTATGCGGCATTGCTTAAAGAATGGAATGAAAAGATGAATCTTACTGCAATTGTGGAATTTGAAGAAGTACTCGATAAACACTTCTATGATTCACTATTGCCGGCATTTACAAATCAAATACAAGGACATTTATGTGATGTGGGATCTGGCGCTGGATTTCCATCTATACCTTTAAAGATAGCGTATCCAGATTTAGCGATTACAATCCTAGAACCACTTGGAAAAAGAGTGAAATTTTTAGAAGAAGTAAAAAATCAACTACACCTTGCGAATGTCAACTGCATTAACGAACGTGCAGAAGATTATGCAAGTAAACATCGTGAATCATTTGATATTGTTACTGCAAGAGCGGTAGCAAATTTAAATATCTTATCGGAATTATGCATTCCCTTAGTTAAAAAAGATGGTTATTTTTTAGCGATGAAAGGCGCAAATGGAGTACAAGAAAGTGAAGATGCGAAACAAGCAATAAGTACACTTGGATGTGTTTTAGAGAGAACAGAGACAAGAACACTTAATGATGGATCAAGTCGAATCAATCTTGTTTACAAGAAAATAAAAGCTACTCCAGTGGGCTATCCACGAATGTTTGCGAAAATTAAAAAGAATCCGTTATAAAGGAGAATTTATGGAATTAGTAATTACAATTGATATTAATAAAATACAACCCAATCGTTACCAACCTAGATTAGAATTTGATCAAAAAGCATTAGAAGAACTAGCAGAATCTATTAGAGAAAATGGCTTAATACAACCAATCACAGTAAGAGAAAATGGTGATGGTTATGAAATAATAGCAGGTGAAAGAAGATTTCGTGCTTGCAAACTTGTAGGCTTCAAAGAAATACCATGCAATATCATGACTCCAACTGAAGAGCAAGCTGCTCAAATTGCATTAGTAGAAAATGTTCAACGTGAAAATTTAACAGCAATTGAAGAAGCAAGGGCTTACGTTCAAATCATGAGACAAGCATCATTAACACAAGAGCAGGTAGCGAAGAAAATTGGAAAAACGCAATCAACAGTTGCGAATAAAATCCGATTATTGAACTTACCAGATGAAATTAAAGAAGGGATTCTTCAAAGAAAAATAACAGAAAGACATGCGAGAGCATTGTTAAGTCTTGAAGGAGACAAACAAATTGAGGCATATCATACAATTGTTGATAAACAATTCAATGTGCGACAAGCAGAAGGGTTTATTGAAGAAATGAATAGTGATAAACCTAAAAAGAAGAAACAAAATACCAAAGGATTTACACGTAATATTCAAATAGGAATAAATAGCGTAAATCAATGTGTAACAATGATAAAGAAAACAGGAATTGATGTTAGCATGGAAGTTAATGAAACATCAGATGAAGTTTGTGTAGTACTCAAATTTCCTAAATAGCAAGGATGGTGTCTTATGGGGAAAATAATAGCGATTGCGAATCAAAAAGGTGGCGTTGGTAAAACAACAACAAGTATTAATTTATCAGCAGGTTTGGCATATCTTGGAAAGAAAGTTTTACTTGTGGATTTTGACCCTCAAGGGAATTCTTCACAAGGTATTGGTGCGAATAAACAAAAACATAAAGCAACAGTATATGATGTTTTAATGGGTGAAACACTTGCCAAAGATGCGATGGTTCAGTTAAAAGTTCCACCACTTTCAGTAATACCTGCCAACATTAATTTGGCTGGGGCTGATTTAGAAATGGCAGAATTTAAAGTGGGAAGAGAAAAAATGTTGAGAAATAAACTTGTAGACATCAAAGATGACTATGATTTTATCATTATTGATTGTCCGCCATCACTTGGTTTATTAAATACAAATGCTTTAACAGCAGCTGATTCAGTGATTATCCCAGTGCAATGTGAGTATTATGCACTTGAAGGGTTAACGCAATTATTGAGTACAATTCGACTAGTGCAACGTTTATTTAATCCAACATTAGCAATTGAAGGTGTACTACTAACAATGTTTGATGCTCGTACTAAACTATCTGTTGAAGTTCAACAAGAAGTACGTAAATACTTCAAAGAACGCGTTTATAAGAGTTTTATTCCTCGTAACATTAAATTATCAGAAGCACCTAGCCGTGAACAAACAATCTTTGAATATGAAGTCCGCTCAGAAGGTGCAAAAGCATATGCTTCTTTAGCTAAAGAAGTGATAAACATTGCAGCGAAGGAGGCTAAAGGATGAGTAAAGAAAAGAAGAAAGCGTTGGGTAGAGGATTAGGTGATATCACAAGTGGTATCGATAGTCCTGAAGATGCAAGAAGTCTTACTGCCTTATTTGGAAGTGAAGTCTTAACAGCAATTGAAGATATTCAACAAGGAAAAATCGATCCCGGTGTAAAAACAGCGGAAATTAAGATATCAGATATTCGCCCAAATCCATATCAACCACGTAAAGTGTTTGATGAAGTTGCACTAAAAGATTTGGCTGAATCTATTAAAGAACATGGAGTCTTTACACCAATTCTTATTCGTAAGAGTATGCAAGGATATGAAATCATTGCAGGTGAAAGAAGATGGCGTGCAAGTAAATTAGCAAATAAACAAACAATTCCAGCGATTGTGATGGATTTTACCGAAACACAAATGATGGAAATCTCCATTCTAGAAAATGTTCAACGTGAAGACTTGAATCCACTAGAAGAAGCAAGTGCTTATCAACATCTTGCGGAAAGATTAAATTATACACAAGAAGTATTGGCGCAACGTGTAGGAAAGTCTCGTGTCTACGTAGCGAATATTATGCGTTTGTTGAAACTGCCTGCACCTGTACAAAAAATGTTAACAGACAAAAAGTTAACAATGGGACATGTTCGTCCATTAGTAACAGTTGAAGATGAAGATCTAGCAGTTGAACTTGCGAATAAGATAGTGAAAGAAGGATTATCAGTCCGTAATGTTGAAGTTTTGGTAAAAGATATTACAGAGGGTAAAGAATCACACAAAACAAATGTAAAACCTTTAAAAGAAAAAGATCCAAACCTTGTTTATGTAGAAAATTTAATGGAATTAAAACTTCAAACTAGAGTAGCGGTTGATAAAGGTGAAATTAAAATAAAATATACAAGCACTGATGATTTAAATCGTATATTAGAATTATTGGGATGTATTGAGGAGTAAGTTGTAAAAGACTTACTTTTTTAATTGATATAGTAATTAGTAGTTGTCTAAAACGATATATCATACTGATTAGAAATACAGTATAAAGATTATATAAATATTGTACTAACTTTCATAAATATGTAAAAAATAATTACCTAGTGAGACAAATTACTTGTGGTAATTGTGTTATAATCCATATAAGAAACTTTTTAGTAATTATAACTAGATAGAGGTGAAAGATGAGTAAATATATATTAGTAGCAGAAACAGGTGCGGATTTACCAAAGGATATCGTTGATAAATATCAAATAAAAATAGTACCGATGCATGTTTCATTTGGAACAGAAACAAAAGATGATATGACATTTCCTGTAAGTGATGTGTTTGAATTTTATAAAAAAACTGGAACACTTCCAAAAACGAGTGGATCAACTCCATCAGATTTTGAAGTTGTTTTTGATGAAATTCATCATGAGTTTCCAGATAAACACATTTTACATTTAGCTTATTCAGCAATAACAACATGTTCATATCAAAGTGCAGTTATCGCAAGTGAAAACAAAGATTATATCACAAGCATTGATACAAAATGTGTATCAGCAGGACAAGCGTATTTAGTATTAACAGTAGCTGAGTGGCTAGAAAATAATCCAAATGCAAGTTTGGAAGAAGTAAAAACAAAAGTAAATGAACTTATTTCAAAAATTCACATGGGATTTATTCCGGGTGATTTAGTTTATTTAAAAGCTGGAGGAAGAGTAAGTAATGCAGCTTATCTAGGTGCAAAAATTCTTAATCTAAGTCCAGTAATTGAAATCATTGATGGAAAATTGGTTTCATCAAAAAATATCGTGGATCAATGCTTACAACAGGTCCTAAATTAATCAAGGATTTCGCAATAGAACATAAATTAGAAAAGAATAGACTTGTGTTTGTTTACTCAGGAGAACTGAATAGTGAATTAAAAGAGAAAGCAGAAAAAACTGCAAGTGAATGTGGTTTTCTAAATTGCATGTGGATTAGTGCGGGTTGTGTTGTATCAACACATAGTGGACCTGGAGCATTCGGGGTAATTGGTTTTACTGAATAGTTATTAAATTGAATCATTTAATGAAGAATTCTAATAAAAATTAGAATTCTTTTTGTTTTGTGAAAAATGAAAATAAGGCAGAATAACGCCCATATTATCACATAGTAGATACAAAAAATAGAAGAACTGTGGGATGAAAATGTTATGTAATAAAATGGTCAATTATTCCTTGAATTGTGCTAGTAAAAACGTTATAAAAGTACAGCACGACAAAAAAATTAGGAGGAAGTGATGGAAAATAGAGAAGTATATGAGAGTCTAGCATTATTGCTAGAAGAAGCAAAAAAAGGCAGTATAAAAGCGTTTGAAGAGATATATGAAAAAACAAAAACAAGACAATATTTTTTAGCTTTAAAATATGTTCATGATGAAAGTTTAGCCCAAGATGTTGTACAAGAAACATTTATAAAACTGTATCATTATTTGGACAAAATAGAAAATTCAATGAGCTTATTATCTTATTTAAAAAAAATTAATTATAGTGTATCCATGCGAGAATTAAAGAAACAAGGAACACAACCCAAACAATCAATTGATTCAATTTCAGAATCTGAATTCATACAGAAAGAATGGGACAAAGATGATAAAAATGAAAAAATTAAAAATGCACTGTCGAATATGACAGAAAGGAATCAAGAAATAATCAAATTAAAATATATTGATCGTTATAAAATTAAAGAAATTGCTAAGCTAAAAAAAGTTTCTGAAAAAACAATATCAAGAAGAATTCAAGACGCAAAAGAAGAATTCAAAAATATTTATTTAACGTTATAGAATTAATAATTCCAAGTTACTTTGGAATTATTTTTATTATTCACGTTATCATTAATCACGATATGAAAAGGCAAAGAATTATGCGCAAAATTAATTTTCAATTCCTTATCATTTTGACTTAAAACGGTATAAGAAATATTTGATTGATCCTCACTTACTATCTGTAGAGAAGCTGCATCAACTCCAGATAATTCATCAGTAATTCTAATCGTTGCAGTAACAGAATTATAATTTAAAATTTCGATTCTTGGTGCAGTATTATCAATGTTTTTAATATCGATTCTTTTATGAATAACGTTATTGTTTGAGTCAGTTATTTCGATAAGATATTCACCATTTTCTTTGATTGAAATATATGGATAACTATAAACAAAACTGGTGATGTTATTGCCAGATGTAGTAAATAATTGAATATCTTTAACTTCTTCTTTATTTAAATTTTCTATTATAAAAATCTTAGCACCACCAACAAAAGAATCTGTAGCAATAGGAGTAAAGAAAACATTGTTAGGTACAAGTGAAAGGAAAATAGTGATAGAAGAAACACTGACTAATGAATTGACGGATAGAATTGAATTCATTCTGAAAAGTACAGTCTCTTTAATCAATGTAGTGAATTTATTAAAACCTTCATGAACTGTGGCGATAAGGTTTTTGATTGGCTTTGCAACAAATGGAGGTAGAAAAATAAATGAAGAATTTTTATATCGTGATATATATAATTTTAGCTTTGAAAGAGAAGTGGATAAGCGACGATTAATTGTTCGTTGCGATAGATTCAAAGCCTCAGAAATATCTTTAATTCGCATATCTTCGAAGTATTTCATTTCGACGATTTCTCTATCTTCTGTAGATAGGTTGTCAAGAGCATATTCAATTAAGTTACCTACTTCATCTTGACTATTCAATTCTGAATTGTCAGTAATGAAGTCAGCAAGTTCAGAAATATCATTATGTAAATAAGATATTTTAGAATCGTATTTTAACCTATCAATGCATTTATTACGGGTAATTCTATTTAAATAAGAAACTAAAGCTTTTGGATCTTTTATTCTATAAATCGATTCACAGAGTGTTAAGTAAGAGTCTTGCACAACATCTTCAGCTAGTGAATTATTTTTTAAAAGATGAGTAGCCAGTGCGATTTGATGGGAATAGGTTGCTTGATAAATCTGTTCAAATGCAAACGAATCACCACGTTTAAAATTTTCTAATAACTGACTAAGTTCTACATAATCTAATTTATGCATGATGGGTACCTCCGGGTAAATGCTTACTACGTTTACAAACTATAATCAAAAAAAGTCGAAAAATCAAGCAGCAATAATTACAAAAAAAAGAACAAGTTATCAAATGATACTAAAAACTATTTAAGGTCTTATAAATATTTATAGGTAAATAAATATTGAAAAATGACCGATTATTGAAATAATAAAGTCTTTACTAAGTAAGCAGTAGCTAATTATTCATAACATGGATAAAGCCAGCAACTCAATTTATAGAAAGTTAATAAAAAATGGCGCATTTTTATGAAATAAAAAGACATATATATTGAGAGGCATAGTATCAAAAATGAAGGTGAGAAGAAAATGAAAACAAAAATAGGAAAATTAATCAATTTAACAATTTCACTGTTTATGCTTATAGCCCTAGTAGGAACTCAAATTCCGCTTATACAAGCTTATGCAGAAGAAAGTATTGGAATAATTGTAAGCACTGAAATCAATGAAGATTTGACAAGTGCAGCGATAGTCGTCAACACGGAATCAAACGATGAAACTGAAATTGAATCAATTACGCTTGTTGAAAAGAGCGAAGTAATTGAAGGAAATGAGGCGATTTTTAATGTGGAGGAGAATGGCTTCTATACAATTGAAGTTTCATACTCAACAAAAGATGAAGCAGGAGAAAAAATCTATTCATTAAAAACTCAAAGTGTCGAAATCAATGAACTAATGAGTGAAACTGGTGAAGAAGTCGAAACTCAAGATGTTCAACCGATAGCTATGAATGATTTTCAAATATGGAGAAACACGGGGAGCGAATTAGAGAATACTGGTCTAGCATTTTCGCAACTACAAGAAGCGATTGATAATGCAAATGAAAATGATGTTATTCGTACAAATGTTTCTGTTTATCAAATAGATGAAACAAATAAAATTGATATTACAAAATCAATAACTATTGAAACAGATCCGGATTTTTTAATTGCGAATGGACAACCAACAATTCTTATTCGTGCAGAAAACAATACGCAATTGATAAAAGTTACAGGTCAAAATGTGACGTTAACGATTAATAATTTAATTGTCGATGGAAATAAAGCAACATTTCCAAACAATGCAATGAATTTAATCTATATGTATGGATCAAATCTAAATTTAAGAGGCATAACTGAAATAAGAAATAACATCAACAAAAATGCAACAGGTAGTGCTGCTGAAACAAGTACGATTTCGTATGCTGGGCCAGTAGGACATGGGACTGCATCTAATTTAATTACTGATGATGTAAAAATTCATAGTAATGAAGATCAACACAATATCCTATATGTTTCAATAGCGAGAATTGAGATATCAGGGAATGCAGAAATTTCTAACAATATTATTTATGAAGATATTTCTTATTCAGGAATTATTCATTCTAATGATAGTGAAATATTACTTAAAAATACTGCTAAAATTATTGATAATGAAACACCTAAAGTAATAAATTTACAAACAATAGGATTTAACTATACAGGCAAACTTGAATCACGCTTAACACTCCTTGATCAAGTGAAGATGGAAAATAACAGTAATACTTCAGGAGTTTCGATCAAGGTTAATGATAAGTCACATGTAGAACTATTATCAGAAGATGCAGTTGTTGAAAATGCGATATATTTAGCATCTGCAACATCGAATATCTATGTAGGAGAAATTGGCAGTCAAATCTACCAAGTGGAAGTAGCTCCAGCACTTTTCTCAAATGGGAAAGTAATAGTTCAACCACATTCAAGCATTGAAAATGCTTCAATTTATGTAAATAATTTTGAAGGAATAAATGTAAGAGAACGTGGTTATATGATAAGCAAAGCATCTCCAAACATTGTTTTAAAACAAATTGTTTCAACGCCAAATCATCGAATTATACAATTCCTTCATAACGGTGGAGGCTTTAGTGATAATAACAGTGCATTTGAAGCTATCGGTGGAAGAGTAGAACCTTTTTCAAGTAATGCGGTTATTATCGTACCACAAGGAGCGACAGGCTTGATTTTTCCAAAAGTGAATAATTATGGAAGGAATATATTTGATTACTGGGCACTTAAAAATGACGATGGTACGGAAACACCAATAACACCAGAAGAATTATCAAATCTTATTATGGATGTGAATATGACCTTTGTCGCTCGCTATCGTGTTGATAACTCAATCTATTTGACAACTACTTCAACAAATGGAACAATCACAGAGTGGATGTTGAAGGGAGATGCAAATCGAGATGGTATTGTTAACAAAGAAGATTCGGATTTAATTCTCCGAGCTGATGTGGGTTTAGAAAATATTGTAGATCCATTTGCTGTAGAATCAGCAGATGTAAATAATGATGGAACTATTGATACACATGATACTGTTACTATAAATCAAATTATGAATGGTAATTTAGCAATACCTAATCAGTTTATTAACTTTAGAACTATTAATACACCAAATGCAAATCATGAAGTAACATCAATTACAGTAAATGGAACAAGTTTAGCTATTCCGGCAAAAGGAGGAAGAGCAACAACCGGTGTATATACAGTAGAAGTAGACATAAATGGAGTGACAACAGTAACAGGGCTAGCACAAGATTACACAAATAACATTGTTTTCATGAATGATGTCATCAAACCAGTTGTAACACCAAGTGCACCACCAGCATCAAATACTCCACCAACAACTGAGGCTGGCAGAACATGTCAAGATGATGGATATGCAAATGACTATTACTGGAATGGAACAGCATGCGTTACAGATAGGATGGAAACACCAATTGTAAATAACGCAAATCAAGTAAAACCAAACCAGCCAAATCAACCAATAGAAGAATCAAAGATTGAAGATGAAAAAGTAATGACACCGGTTATTGATACAGTTACTGAAACACCAGAAGCGAAATTACCAGAAATTGAAATAGAAAACGAAAATATGACACCACAAGTAGCAATACCAGTAGATTTAGGTGGATGGCCACTTGTAAATGTTCTAATGACAGGTGTAATCGTATTACTAGCTCTTATTTCTTTTGTTTCAAAAAAGAAAAAAGAAGAATTATCAGTATTTGAAGGTGTAGAAGTGATAAGTATGTACAAAAGAAGTAGCGTTTACTCAATTTTGATTTCAATTGTATCAATTGGATTACTAATCTTCTTATTTGTAACAAGCAACTTTTCATTAAATATGATTTTAGTTAATGAATGGACACCAATATTTATTGCAGTCATAATTCTCGCAACAATATTATTCTTATTTAGCTTAAGATGGAAAGAAGTTTCAGAATAAAATGATGGACTAGAAAATGTGAATAGACTATTCACATTTTTTTGTTATGAAAATTAGATTTTACAAAGTCTTAATCAAATATAACATCGATTTAACTAATAACAAAAAAAGAATTGCTAGAATTAAAGCGAACAAGGAGGTTCCTATGAATCGTAAAGAGAGAACAGAAGTATTAATTCAAATGAACACGAATCTACTTCGAGCATTAGCTAAAAAAATCATGGAACAACATGAAGTAAAAGAAATTGAATCGCCATCACATAGTCTTGTAATGATTAAGAAAAGAGAAGGCTCAAGAAATAGTTTATTTTACTTAAGTGAAGTTGTTGTTAGTGAATGTCGTGTCATGATTGATGGCAATATTGGTTTTGGAATACTTCAAGGATTTGATCTAAAGAAGTCAAAATATCTTGCAATTATCGATGCTGCATTTAATGTAAATAGTGGATTAATTTATAAATTGGAAAAAACAATTCAAGTTGAAAAAGAGAAACAAGAAACTAAAAAAAGAAATGAAATGCAAGCAATTTTAAAAACAAAAGTATCGTTTGATACGATGCAAGTGGAGTAAATATATGACAAAATTTCATACAGTGTTTGACACTCAAAAACTATTTAGAAATTTATTAGAAAGCATGTCTTATGTGGGTACAGTAAAGAATGTTTATCATATTTGTTCAGGTTGCGATTATGATTTAGATCTATTCAAATGCACACAAGCCTTAGCTATTATGTACTTAGATGCAGATACAAGTTTCCATGTTTATGAAAATAAAAATATAGAAGATAAAATTGCGATGATTACATATTGTAGAAAACAAAACTGTGAAAATGCAACAACCATTTTTGTACCTTTCAACAAACAAAGTGAGCTAGCAAAAGTCATAAAAAATGCCAAAGAAGGATCACTAATTAATCCACATGAAGGCGCAACAATTATTGTTGAATGCAATAGTTGTACAAGCGGAAAGTTATACAAAGCAAAAGGCCCAGGAATTGAAACTGAGGCAACATTTAAATTAAATATTGATTGCGATTGGTTAGAAGCACGAAAAGAAAAAAATGTTGAATTTCCGCTGGGCGTTGATTTAATTTTCGTTGATGGAAATAGTAATTTACTAGCGATACCAAGAACAACGCAAATAGAAAGAGGTTAGTTAACATGGCATATGTAGCGGTACGCGGTGGACAAAAAGCAATCAACGAAAGTATCAAGCAATTACAAGTTAAACGATTGCGTTGTAAATCGTCAATAGACACAAAATTACTTGAGGGATCAATGCGATTATTAATTGATCAAGTAATATCAGAGGCATCATTATATTCAAGAGAACTTGCAGCAATAGCACTTAAACAAGCAGAAGGATCAGTAGAAGAAGCAGTATTTTTACTTCGTGCCTATCGTTCGACATTACCTAGGAAATATTATTCAAGAACTGCGGAAAGTTCTTCAATGATAGTAGAAAGAAGAATATCATCCGCATTTAAAGATATTCCAGGCGGACAAATTCTAGGTGCGTCATTTGACTATACACATCGTCTAATTGATTTTGAATTAAAGAATGAAAATGATGAAGATGCAAAAAAGTTTATGCGTAAGATAGAAAGCAAACTTAGAAAAGAAGAAGGCGAAATTGTACAACTTCCAAAAGTCATTGATTATCTAAAAAAAGAAGGACTTATTCAAACAATAGAAGAAGACAACGAAGAACCACGGGATGCTACAAAAGAAACATTAAAGTTTCCTGCAAGTCGTTCCGAAAGATTACAAATACTACAACGTGGTATGAGCCAAGCAATTATAGGACTGGGATATGCCTCCCTCCGTGGCTATGGAGCTGTGCACCCAACGATTGGAGAACTACGCTATGGAAAGTTACCAATTACTATTGAAAATCCGAACAATCCAGAAGATGAAGAAGATTCATATTCAATTGGTTATGTTGAAGTAACAGAAGTAGAAAGTTTAGTGCCTGTCACAAAATTATTACGTGATGGAACACATGAGATTAATTTTGACATTGGTTATGGCATAACACTTGGACAAAATGAAACGAAAACAATTGCAATGAGTATTCTTGACCAATGTTTAGAGAGAAAAGATGAAAACTTTGCGACAAGTGATGAAGAATTTGTTTTATACCATGTGGATAGTATTGAAGCCACAGGATTTATCTCACATTTAAAACTTCCTCATTATGTAACATTCCAAGCTAAGTTAAACAGTGCAAGAAAAGTGAAGGGTAAAGACGATGAAGAAGAAATTTAATTTTGCCTTTTTTGATGAAGGAAGTAAAAGAGAAATAAGACGTGCAATCTTAAAAGGGGTGGCAATACCTGGATACCAAGTTCCATTTGCATCTCGTGAAATGCCTGTCGCTAGAGGATGGGGAACGGGAGGAATTCAATGTACACTTTCATGCATTGGACCAAAAGATATTGTAAAAGTTATTGACCAAGGAAGTGATGAAAGTGTGAATGCAATTAGTATCAAAAAACTTATTCAAGAAACAACGGATGTCGAAGTAACTGACGATACAACAAAGGCAACACTAATTCAATCACGCCACCGTATACCAGAAGAAAAAACAGGTAAAAATAAACTTATTATTCTACAAGTACCAACACCAGAACCATTAAGAGATTACGAACCAAGTGAAACAAAAACAAAAATCTTACATGGTGAAAAAGAATATACAGGAGCACGATTACTTCTATTTGAACAAATTATGAAATATGGAACAATGGCTACCGGCGCTGATCATCCAGTTGAAGTAAACAGTCGCTATGTTATGGCACCAAGTCCAATTCCTAAGTTTGATAATCATAAATTAAACTATTCTGAATCAATTATTCTATTAGGTGCAGGAAGAGAAAAAAAGATTTATGTAGTTCCACCTTACACTAAAGTAGTATCTCTAGATTTTGAAGATGTACCATTTGAAATAGAAGATTTTAAAGATAAAAAATGTAGTTTATGTGGATCAACACATGTATATCTTGATGAAGTAATTAATCCAGTTACTAACGAAGTAACCTATCAATGCAACGATACAAGCTATTGTCTTAAGAAAAGAAATGGGGTAATCGCATGAATGAAAGTCCAATTCTAAAAGTAAGTCATTTCTATAAACAGTTTGGACCAGGTTGTGATACTTGTCGAAATAATCCAGATAGTTTAGAAGGCAACTACTGTCCAAAATGTAAGACAGTTTACGCATGTAACGATATTAATCTAGAACTCTATGAAGGTGAAATTCTTGGAGTTGTTGGAGAATCAGGATCAGGGAAATCAACACTTGTACAATGTCTTTATTTTGATAAAGAACCAAGTCATGGAGAATATACAATCGTACAACATAAAGATGGGAATAAAAATATTTTTGAAGAAACAGATCAACAAAAAAGAATGATTAGAAACACAGTATTAGGTATGGTTTATCAAAACCCATACTTAGGTTTGAAAATGAATTTCTCAGCTATTTCAAATATTGCAGAAAAATTAATTGCGGCAAATCATTTGAATGTAGAAAAGATGACAACTATTGGAACAAACTTATTAGAAAAAGTAAACATTCCAGAATATCGTATGAAGGACTGTCCAAAAAACTTCTCTGGTGGAATGCAACAACGTGTCCAAATTGCTAAAGCATTGTCCAATAACCCACCAATATTGTTATTAGATGAAGTAACAACAGGATTAGATTTATCGGTCCAAGCAAATGTATTAGATTTGATAAAACAAATTCAAAGAGAAAGCAAAGTATCAATGATTGTTGTATCCCATGATTTAGGGGTAATAAAAATGTTAGCTGATCGTACCATTGTGATGTTAAATGGAAGAATCGTAGAAGAAGGTCTTACAGATCAAATTATGGAAGATCCTCAACATCCTTACACGCAACAACTTGTATATTCATTACTATAGGAGAAAGTATGAAATTAATAAAAAATGTAGATATTGTTACAAGAGATGAAGTACTTCATGATCATGAAATATATATTGAAGATGGAATCATAAAAGAAATTGCAAAGAAAATAAATAAACCGGATGCAGAAGTAGTCGATGGTCAAGGAGGAATATTAATGCCTGGATTTATCGATGTTCATTCGGATTATATTGAGCAGCTTGCAGCACCACGAGTTACAAGTGTAATGGATTTTAATTTAGCTCTATATGAATTTGAACGTGAACTTGTAACACATGGAATAACAACAATGTATCACTCAATATCGTTTCTTAAAGATACAGGAAAGAAAGCACTTCGCCAACCAAAGAATGTACGTAAGATGATTGAATTAATTGATCAAAGTCATAAACAATTGCATTTAGTTCATCACCGCTTTCATTTACGATTAGAACTAGATAACATGGATGTTGTTGATGATGTTGTAGAATACATTCAAAAAGGACAAGTACACTTACTATCGTTCATGGATCATACTCCTGGACAAGGACAATATCGCGATTTAGAAATATATAAAAAATCTTATCTTAATGATGAAGGAATGAGTGAAGAACAAGTACAAGCACAAATCCGAAATTTAATGAATAAGGAAAAACTCACACTCGATAAAATTCAAGCAATCGCAAATTACGCAAAAGAAAAAAATATTCCCATTGCATCACATGACGATGATTCAATAGAAAAGTTAGAAATAATTAAAAGTTTTAACGCAACAATATCAGAATTTCCTATCACAATGGAAGTGTTAAAAGAAGCACATGAGCAAGGATTTATGACTGTAGTTGGCGCACCTAATATTCTATTAGGTGGTTCTCATGCAGGAAATTTAAGTGCCAAAGAAGCAATTGAAAGTGGATGTGCTGATATATTATGTTCGGATTACTACCCAGCATCTTTACTACACGCTATTTATAGAATGGCAGATAGCGGACAAGAATTACATGAAATGGTTAAGAAAGTTACTTATAATCCAGCACAAGCTGTAGGAATAGAAGCAGAAGTTGGATCAATTGAAGTTGGTAAAAAAGCAGACATGTTAATTGTAATGCGATTGCCAGATAAATTCCCAGCGATTACTCATGTATTCGTAGAGGGAGTACAAGTATCAAATATGAATTATAGGGTGTAAATATGATTACAAAAGAGCCGACAATTAAAGACAATTCTGTAATTATTCAAAGTAATTTAGAAGACTATACAGAAGTAGGAATTTGGAATCGTTTTGAAAATGTTACATTAGGTAGATATTCATATACGGGAGAATTTTGTATACTACAAAATGTTGTAGTAAAGAATTTCTCTAATATTGCAGCAATGGTAAGAATTGGTGCAACAGATCATCCAATTGAAAGACCAACATTACATCATTTTACATATCGAAGAAAAATGTTTGGTTTAGCAGATGAAGATGATGTAGATTTCTTCAATCAAAGAACAAGTCGAGTAACTGTAATTGGTCATGATACTTGGATTGGTCATGGCGCTATTATTAAACC
Organism: Anaerorhabdus sp.; assembly: GCF_036657415.1. NCBI lineage: Bacteria > Bacillati > Bacillota > Erysipelotrichia > Erysipelotrichales > Erysipelotrichaceae > Anaerorhabdus > Anaerorhabdus sp. The sequence goes on from NZ_JAVXGL010000020.1 coordinate 19,592, forward strand.
AGGTATTACATTAGGAGATGGCTGTGTCGTTGGTAGTGGAGCAGTTGTCACAAAAGATGTTGAACCCTATGCAATTGTTGTAGGCAATCCAGCAAAAGTTCTGAAATATCGGTTTCTACCAAAACAAATCGAAAGTTTAGAAAAAATTAAGTGGTGGGATTGGCCAAGTGAATTGATTCAAGAACGTTGGGAAGATTTTCTTCTTCCAATCGATGATTTCATAAAGAAATATGAGGGATAAAATGAGCGAACTTTGTATAGAAATAAAAGACTTATCAAAAGAATTTCATGTGTACAATGCAAATAAAATTGTGAAAGCTTGCCAAGGAATTAACTTAAAACTTAAAAAAGGTGAATTCATTGGAATAACTGGAAGAAGTGGAAGTGGCAAGTCAACAATTTTAAAAGGAATCTATCGTACAAACTATCCACAAAAAGGCGAAATACTTTATGATAGTGAAATGTATGGGATGATTGATTTATGTAAAGCAACAGAAAGACAAATTGTTTATTTAAGAAAACATGAAATAGGATATGTATCACAATTTCTAAAAATCATGCCACGTACAACAGCAAGACAACTAGTAGAAAATGCAATGCTCGAAACTGAATGTAGTGAACGTGAAGCAAAAGAAAAAGCAGAAGAAATTCTAAGACATTTTGATTTGGATGAATCACTATGGGATGCATACCCTAATACATTTTCAGGAGGAGAAAAATTACGTGTAAACATTGCGATGGCAATGGTAAAAAAACCACGACTGCTACTTCTTGATGAACCAACAGCATCACTTGATAATGCAAGTAAAATTAAAGTAAGAACATTGATTGAGAAATTAAAAAATGATGGGACTACCATGCTAGGAATTTTCCATGATTTAGAATTCATGGAAGGTTTATGTGATAAAGAATTCAATATGCAAAAAGGCGAAATGAATGAATAGAGATTGGCATATTCATTCAAATTATTCTGATTCAAATCGATCTATTAAAGAAATTGTAGAAATAGCAATTAAAAACAATTTGCACTCAATAGCAATTACAGATCATGATTCAGTGAATAATTTAGATGAAATAAACAAGACAGAATCTGGTCAATTAATTATTCATCCAGGAATTGAGATAAGTGCATGGGATCCAAAAATAAAAAAAGAGGTACATATACTTGCATATCAATTTAACATAGAAGCAACAAACATTAAGGCAATTTATGAATCAACAATAAAGCAAAGAAATGAAATAGCTTATCAACAAATTTCACTTCTACATGATTTGAATTTCAAGATAACAGTTGAAGAAGTAGAATCTAAAAAAGGAAATAGTCCGTGCCTCTACAAACAACATATTTTAGATGTACTCAAAGAAAAAGGATATACTGATAAAATCTATGGAGACTTTTATAAAGAGATGTTTAAGAATGGTGGACCATGTGAAATAAAACCACAACTACCTCATATCAAAGAAGTTATTCATAGTATTCATGAAGATTATGGATTTGCGATATTAGCACATCCATTTCTTAGTAAGTGTGAAACAGAATTAGAACGATATAAACGCTATGGAATTGATGGTATAGAAACGTATCACAGTTCACAAACCAAAGAGAATATTGAAACCTGTAATGAAATTGCAAAACAATTTGAATGGTTAGAAACTGGAGGAAGTGATAATCATGGCAACTATGGAAATGAACCAGAAATTGGATCTTATTTTTAAGAAATTTGAAACTGCAAAAAAAGTAGTACTAAAAGCAGGGAAAAATGTTAAAGAAAAAGTTTTAATACAAGTAGATTTAAAAGATAATGATATTTCTGATTTAGTTACAAACTGTGATGTAGAATGTCAAACAATGATTATTGAAGAAATTAAGAAAGAATATTCAGATGACTCATGGTTAAGTGAAGAAAATGTAAAGGATATTCATTCAAGCAATCTTTGGATCTTAGATCCAATTGATGGCACAACAAATTTTGTAATGATGAAAAAAAATTATGCCATTTCATTAGCGTATTATCATGAAGGTATACCAATGTTTGGATTGGTGTATGATGTGGAAAGTGATGTTCTCTATCATTGCATTAAAGACCAAGGAGCTTTCAAAAATGATCTCCGGTTGAATCGTCTTAAAGAGCACAAGTTAAGCGAATCGATTTTAGATGGAAGTTTAAAAAGTTTACTCAGTTTTCAACAAGCACATGAACTTAATTTAAAAGTATTGACAAGGAAAATTAGAGGCCATCGTAGTTTTGGATGTAGTTCTTTGACAATTTGTCACATTGCTGAAAATGAGAAACAATTATTTGTATCAAATCATGTAAAGTTATGGGATTATGCAGCAGCAAGAATCGTATTAGAAGAAGTTGGTGGATGTATTGAAACATTAACAAGTCTTGCGAAGATGGATGAGAACCAAACATGCATTGCCGCATCATCAAAAAATTTATTAGATGAATTCAAACAAGAACTAGTAAGATGGAATTAACTCAGTTTTAACAAAGAGTTAATTCTTTTTTTATGTTGAAATCTTATAGTTGGAGTGTAGTTAATCTACATGGAGGATTTATGAAAAAAATATTCGCGGGATGTTTAGCATTATTATTAGTGACAGGGTGTGCACAACCAAAACAAGAAGACAACAAAACAGTAACAACAATAAAAGATATTACAGTAGCATTCTTACCAAACGAACAATCAGGTGGGATTAGTACCGTTGACCAAATGTTGATTGATGAAATCAAAAATGCATTAGGTACTGACGTTAATGTTACAGGAATTGTATGTGATGACTATTCTGCAGTAACTGAAGCAATGTTAACAGGAACAGCACAAATCGCTTGGGAATCAGGAGCAACGTTTGCAGCAACAAAAATGGAAGATGATGCAATTATTCCACTAGTTACATATGGTGAAGATGGTGATGTAACAAAAGCATCATACCCAGCTTATATTGCGACAAGTACTGCAAATAAAGCTGATTTCGAAGGAAAAACAAAAGAACAAATGTATGAACAACTTCTAAACAAATCATTCTCATTTGTATCAGCAACTTCTACATCAGGACGTTTAGTTCCAACAACATCTTTATATTTGATGTTTGGACCTGAAGGTAATGGAAAAGTTTCAAACAAATCACAAGTTTTCGAAAAGACAGACAAAGATGGTGGACTATTCTCTGAAATTCAATTTGGTGGAAATCACCCAGGTTCAGTTCAACTAATTGTAGAAAAGAAAGTTTATGCAGGAGCATTCTGTTGTAAATATGGAGAAGATTACAAAAATGATTTATACATCATTGATGAAGTAGCTGTACCTAATGGACCATTATGGGTAAATTCAGATTACATTACTCCAGAAATGCAAGAAAAAATCATTACTCATTTCACTTCATTAACACCAGAAAATTCAGTGCCTAATTTCTTCGATGATGAAAATGGATTCTTCTTCGAAAGTGATGCAGCTGGAAAAAATCGCTTTATTGCAATACCTGACGGATTCTACGATTTCGTATTTGCAATGTATAAAGATTAAGGGAGATATTTATGACACAAGTTTTGCAGATGAATCATGTATCTAAAATATATGACAATAAAATTACAGCACTCAATAATGTTTCAATAGAAGTTAAAGTAGGAGAACTTGTATCTATCATTGGACCAAGTGGAGCAGGAAAATCAACTTTACTTCGTACAATCAATAGAATGATTGATGTAACAAATGGGGATATTGTATTCAATGGGGTAGATGTAGTAAAAGCAAATAAAAAAGAATTGAAATCAATCCGTAAAAATGTTGGTATGGTATTTCAACACTACAACCTTGTTTATCGTTCAAGTGTTTTAGAAAATGTTTTACATGGTCGTCTAGCAAACTACACATGGCTACAATCACTTCTCAAACAATACCGTAAGGAAGATATTGATTCAGCGATGAGTATATTAAAGATGGTGGGACTTGAAGACCGTGCATATGATCGTTGTTCGAAATTATCAGGTGGTCAAAAACAAAGAGTTGGAATCGCAAGAGCACTTGTACAAAATCCCAAAATGATTTTATGCGATGAACCAATAGCTTCATTAGATCCCCAATCAAGTAAAGTTATCATGGAATACTTAAAAGAAATTGTTAACAAAACAAAAATTCCATGCCTAGTCAATCTACATCAAGTGGATGTTGCATTACATTACTCTGACCGTATTATTGGTATGCATGCAGGAGAAATTGTATTCAATGGTAAACCAGAAGAATTAACAGACGAAATGATTGAAAAAATTTATGGCGTTAAAATCGAAGATTTAATTAATCGTGAAAAGGAAAACTAGCGATGAATTATTTAAAGAAAAAACAAAGAATCCTAGTATTTACTTGCATTGCAGTTGTTGTATGTACTGCACTTGTAGGGAACGCAATTCACTTTCAATGGATTGACTCAATTACAAACTTTCCAAAAGGAATTGCACGTTTTATAGAATTATATCTGCCACCAAGTTTTACTGATTTCAATTCAATGTTAATTCAATTATGGTCAACAATCTTGTTATCTGTTGCAGGTTCCTTTGTAGGGATGGTATTAGGATTATTTGCGGCAATTGCAATTTCTAAAAAAACAGGTAAGAATAAATTACTTCAACTTATTGTCCGCTTTATTGCTTCCCTTACAAGAAATATTCCAGAAGGTGTTTGGGCAATTACATTGCTTATATGTTTCTGGTTTGGGGAGTTCTTAGCATTCATTGTATTATCTATTATTTCATTTGGTTTTCTCACAAGAGTTTATGCAGATGCAATTGATGAAACCAATGCTGCTTGTATTGAAGCACTAGAAGCAACAGGAGCATCATATTGGCAAATCATCTTTTGTGCAGTCATTCCAGAAGTAATGCCATCACTAATTTCATGGGGTTTGTATTCTGCTGAAAATAACATACGTTCATCAACAATTATTGGTATGTTAACAGGAAGTGGGATTGGATATTTAATTAGTAATTATAAACACTTTAGACAATTCACATCATTATTCACAGCAATTTTGTTAGTTGTCATTGTAATATTAATTTTCGACCAAACTTCAAACTATGTAAGAAGGAGGATAATGGAATAATATGACTGAAATACAATTAGTCTCTGAAAATATTCAGGGTAAAAAAGCGAAGCGATATAAGCTTAAAAACCAAGAAACAAGTGATGTATTAATTAAATTAATCTTATTGATTTTTGGTGTATTATTCATTACATTTCTAGTTTCTACAACGTATAAATGGGATCAATTTCGTCCAGACTTAATTCTTACCATTTTTGGTTCATTCTTTAGATTTGATGCATTGAAAATTAGTGAAATGATTACAATCTCTTCACTCTTGGTAAATACGATATTCTTGGGTGTATTATCAACAATTCTAGCAGCTGTAATAGCCTTTCCGTTTGGACTACTAGCAGCAAGTAATTTATCAAGTGTGAAATGTTCAAATATCATTAAAGCAATTGCAAGTTTTGTTCGTGCAGTTCCAACAATTATTTGGGTTTTAATCTTCATTTCCTCTTATGGACTAAGCGCAACAACAGCAGTTGTCGGGATGATTTTCCATGGATGGGCCTTCTTTGTTAAATCGTATAGTGAAAGTTTTGAAGAAGTTGACCCAGGAGTAATTGAAGCTCTAAAGGCAAGTGGAGCTAGCTGGTTCCAAATTATTACTGAAGCCGTACTTCCTTCGTCATCAAGTCGCATCATTGCTTGGCTAGCAATGCGTAGCGAAATTAACTTTGCGGTAGCGGTAGTAGTTGGGCCAGCGATTGGAGTGGCTGGTACAATTGGAAGTGTAATTAATGGTTATTCAAGAAGTGGATTTTATCCAGGACTTGGATTTTCAATATTATGTGTATTTGCAGTAGCTTTCCTATTTGAAATTCTAATAAATAAACTTCGTGCAAAAACAATAGAATAAAATGAGGTATAACTGTTAAGTTATACCTTTTCTATTGACTTCATAAATCTGCTTTCGTAGACTTTGGGTAGAGGGAAAAGATATGAAAAAATATGGATTGTTCGTGCTAATTTTATTTTTAACAGGATGCACACCAGTTACAAAACAAAATATCGTTACACCTACACCGAAAGTAACTTCAACTCCTACTGCAAACTCAGCAACCCCAACACCCAAAGCAGAAATAGATATAAAAGAATTAATTGTTGAGGAATTGAATCCAATGATTGAAGCGTATAATAAACGTTCAAATAATAAGGTGACAGGGTTATCTTCAAAATTGGTACTACTGGATAATAATATTAAGCCTAAAATAATTAGTGATAATGAAAACTACATTTATTATGAAATTGAGATTGATGATATTTATAGTTATTCATTTTACAATGGTAAAAAAGATAATAGCATTTATAATGTAGCATTCAATGTAAATATAGATGCAGTTAAAGAAAAAGCGAATATAAATTATCAAGAAGAAACCTTAATAGCAAAAGAATTAGAAATGTATATTTCTAATAATGACAGCAGTTTACAAGGAACAGGATTTATGACTTCAAAAAAAACGGTAGATATGGATGGGATTAGTTATTCACCGATAATAAATTTTGATAATAAAAAAGATATTTCAAGTATGGAAGATTTACTATGGTTCTATGAGCAAGGTTATTCATGGGATAAGAAAGAAGAAATCATAAACAGTATATTTAATCCAAGTAGTGGGTATTCACCAGCAATGATAATTGATTATCAGGGTTACCCTTATCGTTACCAATGTGAATGTGGATTATACCCAATGAGTTGGGTAGAAATCATACCAGAAGCTATTATCAATGTTCAAAACATTAATGAAGTAACAAAGAAAATAGAAATAGCTGGAATTCATAAGGGTGAAGCAAGTGCACTTGAATCAAAAGCAATTGTCATAGCAACAGTGAAATATGAAGATAATAAATGGAAAGTAGTTTCAGTAGAAAATATCTGGTTATAAAAAATAGAAAACAACAAAGGATTGGCAATCAAAATCCCTTTTCTTATTTTGAAAAAATAGAGATACACTTGACATATACTATATAATGAAAAAGAAAAGAGGATAGATTATGTTCGAAACTAAACTGCTAAAAGGTAAAGAAATAAAGAATATTTTTATGCGTTCAGCAACAAATGAATTTTACTTTGATGAAGATGGTGGCATGACAAGTGACTACCTTGATTACTATGAAAAATTTGCCAAGAATGAAGTAGGAATAATAATCACAGGGCATGCGTATGTCTGTGAGCAAGGACGTGCAAGCATCCTTCAATTAAATCCTTCAAATAATCAAAATTATGAAAAATTTAAAGAACTAACAAGAAGAGTTCATGAAAAAGGTTCGCGCATTCTTATGCAATTAGCCCATTCAGGATCAAAGGCAAAACCAGCAATTACTAAAATGGAAGTTGTTGGTCCCAATGATGAAGAAGGGTGTCGAGGGTTAAGGGATGACGATATGAAGGGAATTATCGAAGCATTCTTGAAAACTGCAAAGTTAGCAGAAGAAACAGGTTTTGATGGTGTCCAAATACACTGTGCCCATGGATATCTACTATCATCATTCATTAATAGTTGTAAAAATCATAGACAAGATAATTATGGTGGTTGCATCGAAAATCGTTTAAGATTAGTGCTTGATATTGCCAAGGCAATAAAATCAACGGCAGCAGAAGATTTTATAATAGCTGTTAAAATTGATGCGGATACAACTTCAACAAATGATTTTATACAAATGGGGAAATTATTAGAAACTGCAGGGATTGACCTTATTGAAGTCAGTGGAATGAGTTATTCACAATTACCAAGAGATGCGGAAGCTTATTGGCTTGAAGAGTGCAAGCGTCTAAAAGAAAACACGACTGTACCCGTTGCGATAGTGGGTGGAATTTATAATAAGAGTTGTGCTCAACGATGTTTGAATGAAGGCATTGATATTATTTCGATGTCTAGACCTTTAATAAGTGAACCTGATTTGATTAGTAAATGGAAAGAAGAAAAAGAGATAGCTAGTCGTTGCTTGAGATGTGGGCAATGTTTTAATAAGGAACGTGGGAAAACATGTATTTTAAATAAATAGGCGCAAGCCTATTTTCTTTTCCTAACTGTGAGGAAAAAGAATATTTGAAACAAAGAAGAATATAAAATATATTAGGGTTAACAGTTAATGTCGACAATCAATTGTTATTTAAAGGAGAATAGAATATGAATATATCTAAGTTTCAAGAAACATTAATGAAATTCTTAATGCCTATTGCAAACAAAGTAGAACAACAAAAACATCTCCAAGCTATTAAAGATGGTATGATTGCATCAATTCCAATCATTGTTGTGGGATCAATTTGTTTGTTGCCGCTTGGAATTATGAATTTACTAGGAAGTGGACCAGTATTTGATTTCATCGCAAGTAACCTAGGGGTACTTACTTATGCAAGTGGTTTTACAATGGATTTATTATCATTATATGCAGTGTATTTCATTGCAAAATCATTATCAGAAAAGTATGATCTAAAAGGAAGTCAACCAGCAGTAACAGCAATTGTTGTCCAACTAATTCTTAGTGGAGTAATTGCGGATGGGGCTTTAAGCATTGGTTATTTAGGTGCTAGTGGTTTATTTACAGCCATTGTATCAGCAATTATCACAGTTGAGGTTTATCATCTTTGTTATAAAAAGAATATCTATATTAAGCTTCCAGATAGTGTTCCAGCCATGGTTGGAGATAGCTTTGCATCTTTAGTGCCACTTTGCTTGAATGTAATTATTGCGGTTGCAATTGCAACAATTTCATTAAATTTATCAGGTTCTGTATTTCCACAAGCATTGATGAGTTTCTTGGCACCAGCAATTTCTACAATGGATACATTACCTGCATTATTAATTGTTGTATTCTTAACACAATTATTATGGTTCTTTGGATTACATGGTCCTTCAATCACATCTGCTGTATGGGCACCATTTGCGATTGCTTATGGCGCAGAAAATATTGCTAATTATGCAGCAGGATTGCCAGTAAGTCATATCTTTACATTTGGATTATATTATTGTATTTTACAAGTAACAGGTTCAGGATTAACACTGGGATTAAACTTATTGATGGTTCGCTCAAAAGCAAAATCACTAAGTTCAATTGGTAAAGTGGGATTAGTTCCTTCACTATTTGGTATTAATGAACCATTAATTTTTGGAACACCAATTCTTCTGAATCCATTCATGTTTATACCATTTGTATTTGGACCATTAATTGCAACTGCAATTACATACTTCAGTATGACAAGTGGTCTTGTTGGAATGCCTATCGCAAATCCTCCAGGTTTCTTACCTCCAGGAGTTGGTGCATTCTTAATGACATTGGATTGGAAAGCGGTAGTCTTAGTAGTCGCACTATTAATCCTTATGACTCTTATTTATTATCCATTCTTTAAAATGATGGAAGCTGATGAATTAAAAAAAGAGTCTGAAAATAACAATTAGGAGGTCTTATGTTTTCTGGAAGACAAGTCTCTATTATTAAGATAATTCTTGATAATAATCTAGGTGTCCACGGTTCTGTTATCGCAGATACTTTGAGTGTGTCTTCCAGGACAATAAGAAATGAAATTAATGAGATTAATAAATTATTTGGTAAAGCATTAATTCTATCAAATAATAAAACAGGTTACTCGTTAAATGAGCAATATAAATCAGAAATTAAACTATTGTTAAATGATGCGGATGACCGGAACGACGGTTTGTTACGAAGCTATGAAATTTTAGGTAAAGTACTATTTGACGCAGAACTTCAACTGGAAGATTTAAGTGAACTTATGAATTATTCTTCGCAAACAATTCGCAAAGATATTCAAAAACTTGATCAACATTTACTAAGCCATTATCAAATTTCATTAATAGAAGTTGAATCAGAAAAAATAAAAATAAAAGCAAGTGAAGAAGTAATAAGAGAAACACTATTTAAGATATTAAAAGATGCGATTACCTCTAATAATACAGATTATGCAAAGTTATTAGAAGTGATACTTGATGATGGATTTAAAAAAGAATTACTAGATCAAGTATTGGACGCTATCTTCACCTTGTGTGATGAATGTGAAATTCAAATATCGATTGAAAATATAAAAATACTACAAGCTGCAGTGGTTATATGTATTGTAAGAAATGAATATAATTTCACAGTGGAAAATGAAAAAGAAATTATCAATCCTATTTTATTAACATTGATGAGTAAGGTGAGTAATTTAAATGAAAAAGATTTACCCTTATTACAAAAATTAATTCATACATTTAAAATAATCAAGAATGATAAATCAATAGAAATTCATGATTTTAGTAGAGTGGTATTAGATGAATTTATTGATGAAGTATTTGATAAATATAATCTTAACTTAAAAGAATCAGATGATTTATATAACAATATGCTAGTTCATATTGAATACATGTTGAGAAGAATAGAAAACGGATATGAATTAAGAAATCCAATTATCAGTGATATTAAAAGTAAATATCCATTTGCGTATGAAGTATCCATGTTAGTTGTGCACATTGTATATAAGTATAAGAATAGATATATCTTAGATGATGAAGTGAGTTATCTTGCGATTTATATTGAACATTTTTTAGAAAATATAAATGAGAAGATACGTGCAGTATTAGTTAGTTCACAAAGACATAGTATCAATCAAGTTTTAGAGAAGTGGATTGATACCAATTTTAAAAATCAAATTGTAATTCAAAAAATTCTAGATAAAACAAGAATGCAACATTACAACTTGAGTTCATTTGATTTAATTCTCACATTCAATGAACAAATATATTCAACTGAATTAGAAACATTTGCGTTTAATGGATTACCAGAAATGCGTGATGTGAATCGACTCAATGAATGTATTCATACAGTGAAAATGAATCAACGAATTAAATCAGCAATAAACAATTACATTCATGTCGATTTAATCAAAATATTTGATGATACTACATTTGAGAATGTGATTGAAGAGTTATCAAATTTATTAGAAAATAAAGAAATTATTGATTCGAGTAAAGAGTTTAGTGAAGATGTGATTGCAAGAGAAATTAACTATCCAACCAATCTTGGTGATACCTTAATGATGCCTCATCCGCTTTATACATTTGCAAATAAAACAGCAGTAGCGATAGGAGTTATCAAAAAAGGTATTGAACATAATGAAAATGTTGTCCGCTTGGTATTTTTATTGGCGATAGAAAAAGTAAGAAATTCTGAAATAAATTTTATCTTTCAATTCTTCAAACAAATTAGTAATAATAAGAATTTACTAAAGAGTCTTTATGAAAGTGAAACAAAAGAAGAAATGATTTCAAACATGTTTAAATTTAGTTCAAGCAAGAATTAAATGAAAGGAAAAATGCATTGATAGAATTTGAAAACAAACAAAGTTTTACACAGCGAACGATTATACTATTGGTGGGATTATTCTTGATGGGAATATCTATTGCATTATGTAGTAAAACAGGATGGGGAGCTGATCCAATAACAGTTTTGTATGATGGGATTGCGAAGAGTCTTCATGTAACACTAGGTGTTGCTTCAGTCATTGTCGCAATTGGTATGGTAGTAATTACTTTCATACTAGATAGAAAACAACTTGGTGTAGGAACATTAGTAAGTCCATTTATTATTCAAATGGGAATTGATATTGCTTTCCCATTAATCAAAATTCCTTCAAATCAAATGATTAATTTCTTGTTTTTTCTGCTCGGTCTACTTGGATTAAGTCTTGGAATATCAATGACAATTTGTGCAGATGTGGGAAAAGGTTCTTACGATGCATTATTGATAAGTTTATCTAATCTATTTAACAAAGAATACACAATAGTCCGTTGGGTAATTGATGCTTTATTAATTGGACTTGGTTTATGTTTGCACGGTTCACTCACAGCAGGAACAGTAGTGGCTATTCTATTGTTAGGTAAATGTATTACATTTTTTAACAAGCAATACAAAAAAGTTTTTAACAATAAAATCTAACACAAATGTGTATCAATTTATTGTTCAAATTATAGAAAGATGAGGACATAAAATGAAAGAAAGATTTTCAATTGTAATTGCAGGGGGAGGGAGTACATACACACCAGAAATTATCCTAATGTTGTTGGATAACTTAGATAAGCTCCCATTAAGAGCGATTAAGCTCTATGATAATGATGAAGAAAGACAAAATAAAGTTGCAAAGGCATGTGAAATACTCGTAAAAGAAAAAGATTCATCAATTGACTTTATTGCGACAACAGATCCAGAAACAGCATATACAGATGTTGATTTCTGTTTAGCACATATTCGTGTTGGACAATTGCCGATGCGTGAATTAGATGAAAAAATTCCACTTAAATATGGTGTGGTAGGACAAGAAACATGTGGACCTGGTGGAATAGCGTATGGTATGCGTTCGATTGCAGGTGTATTAGAAAATATTGAGTACATGGAAAAATATTCTCCAAATTGTTGGATGCTAAATTATTCAAATCCAGCAGCAATTGTTGCGGAAGCATGTAGAAGAATTAAACCCAATGCTCGTGTTATCAATATCTGTGATATGCCAATAGGCATGGAACATAACATTGCGGAAATATTAGGATTTAAATCGAGAAAAGAGATGGATATCCGTTACTTTGGATTGAATCACTTTGGTTGGTGGACATCAATAAAAGATAAAGACGGTAATGAACATATTCATCGCTTAATTGATCATCAATTAAAATATGGAAATTGTGCAGTTAATGATGATCCGTCAAAATACTCTGACAATAGTTGGCAAGAAACAGCACGTAAAGTAAAAGACTTAGTACAAATTGATCCTACAATGACGCCAAGTTCATACTTACAATACTATCTATATCCAGATGATATGGTTGCACACTCTGATCCAAATTATACACGTGCTAACCAAGTAATTGATGGAAGAGAAAAACGTGTATTTACAGAATGCAAACGTATTGAAGAAAAAGGTACTGCAAAAGATACATCATTA
>NZ_JAVXGL010000021.1:0-32020 GCF_036657415.1 Anaerorhabdus sp.
TGAATACGAGCATAGCTTTTCGCAATAACCGCTTCTATTCCTAAATACATTGGCGCAAGTGCTGCATGCTCACGTGATGATCCTTGTCCATAATTCTCACCAGCGATAATAATTCCACCATGATTTTCTTTACAACGTTCCGCAAATCCTTCATCAATTTGGCTAAAACAAAATTCGCTTATTTTTTCAATATTACTACGATAAGGTAAGACTTTTGCACCAGCAGGCATGATGTGGTCAGTTGTAATATTATCTTCAACTTTAATCATTACTTTTTTATCTATTGCAGATAATGGTTTCTTTGATGGCAAGTCTTTAATGTTTGGACCTTTTTCGATAGGTTTATTTGGATCACAATCTGGAATTATAATCATCGAATCATCAATTGTAAACTTCTCAGGCATCACTGCCTTTTCAAATTCTACTTCCATTGGTGAAGTAAATACACCAGTTATAGCAGAAACGGCTGCCGTTTCTGGGGATACTAAATAAACTCCTGCAGACATTGTTCCTGAACGTCCATAGAAATTACGATTAAACGTACGAAGTGATACAGCATCTGTTTTAGGTGATTGTCCCATTCCAATACATGGACCACATGTTGACTCTAATAAACGAGCTCCACTAGCAATAAGTATTGAAAGTGCACCACAATCAGCTAACATTTCTAATACTTGTTTAGAACCAAATGAAATTGTTAGTGATACATCTGGATGAACTTTTTTGCCCTTTAAGATATTTGCGACTGTGCATAAATCTGTGAACGAACTGTTTGTACATGAACCAATACATACTTGATCAATTTTCTTGCCCTTCACTTCTTCGACCGTTTGAATATTGTCTGGTGAATGAGGTGCAGCAACCAGTGGTTCAATCTTTGATAAATCAATTTCAATTACTTCATCATAAGAAGCATTTTCATCTGGAAGCAATTCTATAAAATCATCTTTTCGATTTTGTTTTTCCAAAAAAATACGAGTTTGTTCATCACTTGGAAATAACGATGTAGTTGCACCTAGTTCAGCCCCCATATTTGTAATTGTACTTCTTTCAGGCACAGTAAGTGTTTCAATGCCTTTACCTGTATATTCTAATATCTTGCCCACGCCACCTTTTACTGTTAGACGTCTTAACACTTCCAGAATAATATCCTTTGCGGAGCATCCATGACGAAGTGCTCCAGTTAGCTTAATATTAATTATTTCAGGCATTTTAAATGAAAAAGGCAAACCAGCCATTGCACACGCAACATCTAGTCCTCCAGCGCCAATTGCAATCATGCCCATTGCACCAGCTGTTGGTGTATGCGAATCTGATCCTAGTAGCGTTTGTCCTGGTTTGTCAAAGCGCTCTAATTGAACTTGGTGGCAAATACCATTGCCGGCCTTTGAATAGTTAACACCATATCGATTCGCAACCGTTTGAAGATAACGATGGTCATCTGCATTCATAAATCCATTTTGTAATGTATTGTGATCCACATAACTAACAGAACAATCCGTCTTTACACGATTTATACCCATTTGTTCAAGTTGTAAATAGGTCATTGTACCTGTAGCATCTTGTGTTAATGTTGTATCTATTTTTATTTTTATTGGCTCACCTGCATTCATAATTCCTTCAACAAGGTGATTTTCAAGAATTTTATAAGCAACACTTTTCATGATATTTCCTCCAACTAGTAGAAATTATAACACGATTTTATTAAATATCCATTTTCATTCTTAAAATTAGCTATTCATACTTTTTTTGTGGTAAACTATACACAATTAGGAGGTACTTTTATGGATAAACAATTGATTGAAATCTTTGAAAAATCGACTGTTGATAATAATATCCCAAATGATTTATATACACAATATAATGTCAAAAAGGGATTGAGAAATGAAGATGGAACCGGAGTTCTTATCGGATTGACGAGAATTGCTGATGTAGTTGGATACAAACGACTAGATAATGGCACAAAAGTTGATGCTGAAGGAGAACTTTTTTATCGCGGTATGGAATTGGATACATTACTAAAAAAAGTAAAAAGTGACAAAATTGATGGTTATGAAAAAACCTGTTTCTTAATTTTATTTGGCTATCTTCCTAACGAAGAAGAATTAACCGCTTTTAAAGAAGAACTTCATAGTCTTTATGAGCTACCAAAAGATTTTCTTACCACCAATATTTTGAAAAAACCTTCACCTAGTATTATGAATGAGTTACAAAAGAATTTATTGAACTTATACAATGAAGATGAAAATGCTGATGATACAAGTGTTTTAAATACACTTCAACAAGGATTATCAATCATCGCAAAGATTCCTGAAATGATGGTATATTCATATCAAGCAAAAGCACATTTTATTGATAATAAAACACTAACTATTCACCAAGTAAATAAAGATTATGGTATCGCTGAAAATATTCTTCATTTACTTCGCACTGATTCAAAATTCACAAAGGAAGAAGCACGAATTCTTGATTTATTATTAATCATGCATGCTGACCATGGATCTGGTAACAATTCAACATTCGCAAATCTCGTTGTTGCTTCAACTGCCACAGATATTTATTCCGCATTTTCTGCATCTGTGGGTTCATTAAAAGGTCCTCGTCATGGTGGTGCAAATATCACATGTAAACAAATGATGGATACAATTATTAATGAGATTGGTTTACAAGCTACAAGCCAAGATATACAAGGTATTCTCCAACGTCTTGTTGATAAAGACTTCTTTGATAAAAAAGGATTAATTTATGGCTTTGGACATGCTGTTTATACTTTATCTGATCCTCGTTGTGTTTTATTAAAAGATCAAGCAAGAGTGATTGCTGAAGCCTGTGGTGAATCAAATCGTCTTAGTTTCTATGAAAAATTTGAAGCAGAAGTAGTACAATATTTCAAAACTGCTAAAGGTAAGAACATATGTGCTAATGTCGATTTTTACAGTGGATTAATTTATGATATGCTACAAATTCCTGAAGACTTATATTCACCATTATTTGTTGCTAGTCGATCAGTTGGTTGGCTTGCTCATAATATAGAAGAAAAATTATATTGTAACCGTATTATACGTCCAGCAGGTTATTATGTTGGCGAAAAAGAAGGAAGGTAAATAAATGAAAACAATTACACTTTTTGAAGGTGATGGCATTGGACCAGAAATTACTCAAGCTACACTTGATGTAATCCAAGCATTACAACTCCCTCTACAATTTGAAAAATATGATATTGGACAAACAGCTTATGAAAAATGTGGTGAATTAATTCCAACTGTTTCAATTGATTCTATTAAGAAAAATAAAGTAGCGTTAAAAGCTCCTGTGACGACTCCTGTTGGTAAAGGTTTCCGTAGTGTAAATGTACAGCTTCGTATTATTTTTGATTTATATGCGAATGTAAGACCTGCAAAGTTATTACCAAATGTTAAAAGTCGCTACGAAAATATAGACTTGGTTGTCTTTAGAGAAAATACTGAAGATTTATATATTGGTGAAGAAACTGTAATCAGTGCAGATGAAGTTCATGCAATCAAGAAAATCACCCGTAAAGGATCAGAAAGGATTATTCGTTCAGCATTTGAATATGCTGTGAACAATAATCGTAAAAAAGTAACTTGTGTTCATAAAGCAAATATCCTAAAGAAAAGTGATGGTCTTTTCTTAGATATCTTTAACACAATAAAAGAGGAATATCCTCAAGTTGAAGCAAACGATGTTATTGTCGATAATGCATGTATGCAGCTTGTTATGCGTCCTGAACAATTCGATATCATGGTTATGCCAAATTTATATGGAGATATTTTATCTGATCTTACAAGTGGATTAATTGGTGGCTTAGGATTGCTTCCTAGTGCACAAATGAATGATGAATATGCTATCTTTGAAGCAGTTCATGGTTCAGCACCTGATATTGCTGGTAAAGGTATCGCAAATCCAACTGCTTTATTACTTAGTGCATGTATGATGTTAGACTATTTAGGATACCAACAAGAAGCAAATAAAGTAAGAAACGCAATTATTAAGACGTTAGCAAATCTTGAAGATTGTACACCTGACTTAGGTGGTAAATCTTCAACAACTCACTATACTCAAAAAATTATTTCAAATCTATAAGATTAAAAGTAAGGGGATCACTATGAAACATATTTTTATTGTCAATCCATACACATGTAAAGATAAAACAAATGGGTATATCGAAACCATTGAAAATCTTTGTCACGATTTAGGTGAATCATATGATGTATACCAAACCGAATACATTGGTCATGCCGAAGATATTACAAAACGTTTCACAAAAGAAGATGATGTTTGTATTTATTCTGTTGGCGGTGATGGAACAGCATATGAAGTTGCAAATGGATTACAAAAGGATGTGCCAATGGCTATCATCCCTGCAGGTACTAGTAATGACTTCTTTCGAATGCTAGGATTAAGTGCTGATAACATTCCACATATTTTAAAAGAAACCATTATTGGAAAAGAAATATTAATCGATTACGGAAAATGCAACGATAAAATATTCCTTAATACAACCACAATGGGCTTAGATGCCCGTGTAAATCATATGGTATGTGAAATGTTAAAGAAAACTTTCTTGCCCAAGTTCATGCTTTATGGTGTTGCAGCAGTAACTAATATATTTAATCCACAACCATTCAATGCTACAATTACAACGAACAATTCCTCTTTTAATGTCAAAAGTATTCTCATTGCCGTTATGAATGGTCGATACTATGGCAATGGATTCTCACCTACTCGTTATGCTGATATTCAAGATGGCGAATTCGACGTATGTATTGTCCATAATACATCTACACCTAGAATGCTTCATCTTCTACCAAAATACTTTAAAGGTAAAACTGAGAACATTAAAGAAGTTACTCATCTAAAAGCGAATAAAATTACAATTAAAGCAAATCATCCTGTTCACATACAGTCAGATGGTGAAAACTATATGCAACATGAATTATGTATTGAGATAGTCAATAAAGGACTTCACTTACGTATCCCTCATTCTGCAACGATTGAATAACACTTTATTATTAATAAAGTGTTTTAAATTACCTTATTCATAAACTAAAAACAAAAAAGAGATACTATTCAATAAATAGTATCTCCATTTTTTTATTCGTCTTCTTCTTTTGCTTTAACTGCTTCTTTAATAACTTTATCTGCCACTGGTTGAGGAGCTGGTTCATAACGATCAAATCCAATTATGAAACTACCACGACCTTGTGTCATACTACGAAGTTCAGTTGCATATTGTTGCATTTCTGCCATTGGAACTTCGGCTGTAATTTGTTGATCTTTTTCATCAATCATTGATGTGTCTATGATAATACCACGACGCTTATTAAAATCACCAATAATTGTTCCTGTATATTCTTCAGGAATAATTACATCAACCTTACCAATTGGTTCAAGAATAATTGGCTTTGCTTTTGGCATACCTTCCTTATAAGCTAATCGTGCAGCTGATTTAAATGCAATTTCTTTAGAATCTACTTCATGATATGATCCATCGTAAAGTATAGCTTTGACACCCACAACTTTATAGCCTGCAAGTACACCCTTTTCCATGCATTCTCTTAATCCAATTTCAACCGCTGGGAAGTATTGACGAGGTACTGCTCCTCCAAATACTTCTTCTGCAAATACCATTTCTTCACTATCACAAGGTTCAAATCGAATCTTTACGTGACCATATTGTCCAGCACCACCTGATTGTTTTTTATGTTTACCTTCAGCTTCTGCTTTTGAACGAATTGTTTCACGATATTGAACTTTCGGTGTAGTTGTATCAACTTCAACTTTATATTTAGATTTTAATTTATTAAGAATAACATTGATATGTTGATCACCCATACCATATAGTACAGTTTCTTTTGTTTCAGCGTTCTTATCAATACGGATAGAAGGATCTTCTTCTGCCATTTTTTGTAATCCGAAACTCATTTTATCTTCATCAGCTTTTGTCTTTGGCCATATCGCAACACCAAGCATCGGTTGAGGGAAAGCAATTGGTTCATACGTAACAATCTTATTTTTTGTACATAAAGTATCGTTTGTATCTGTATATTGAAGTTTAACTACAGCACCAATATCACCTGTAAATAACTTACCAATAGCTACTTGATATTTTCCTTTAATAACGAAAATTTGTGCGATTTTTTCAGTTTCTTCTTTTTGTGCATTAATAACTTGTGAATCACTACTCAATACTCCTGTCATGACCTTAATGAATGAAATTTTTCCTACAAATGGATCGACAATTGTTTTAAATACCATTGCTGACATTGCCTCTTGTTCATTTGTTTCTAGATCAATAACTTCACCTTTTTCGTTATAGGCATGAATATGTCCAATTTCTGCATAGCTTGGAAAATATTCTGTAATCAAATCCATTAAACGTTCAATACCTGTTTGATTAATTGCACTTCCACAATAAACAGGTCGAATATCACCGTTACGAACTCCAATACGTAATCCTTTCGCAACTTCATTTTCATCAAAGCGTTCACCAGAGAAGAACTTTTCCATTAATGAATCATCAGTCATCGCAATTGCCTCTGCAATTTGACTATAGTATTCTTCAACAATATCTTTCATATCATCTGGCACTTCTTTTGGCGTTGTACGGTCTGCATGATACCATGCTTTATTTCTTAAGATGTTAACACTTCCAACAACTTTGCCATCTTCAATAATTGGAACTTCAAATGGAATAACTGTTTTTCCAAATGTATCACGTAATTGATTATACGTATTATCAAATGATGAATTTTCTTCGTCAATTTTATTAATAAAGAAAATCGTTGGTAGTTTCTTCTTTGTAACTAATTTCCATGCTCTTTCAGTTCCTGATTGAACTCCATCCTTAGCTCCAACAACAATTAATGCACTATCACCAACTGCTAATCCACTAAGCATTTCGCCTTCATAATCAAGATAACCTGGTGTATCTATAAAATTAATTTTGCAATCTTTCCATTCAATTGGTGCTAAAGAAGTATATACTGATACGCCTCTTTTAACTTCTTCTGCATCATAATCTAATGTACTTGTACCATCTAACGTAGAACCCATACGATCTGTGTTCTTCGTGTAATACAATGCTGCTTCTACGACACTTGTTTTTCCGGAACCACTATGACCTAATAATACAATATTTCTTACTTCGTTCGCTAAATAGTCTCTCATATCATCACCTATTTCAAATATTCTTTCAATTCTTCGAATAATTCTTTACGAACATAATGGATTGCTTTATTTCCATTATTATCAATGAGTTCCTTATCTGCACCATTATCAAGTAGATATTTAATTAAATCAACATATCCTCCATAACTTGCACGCATTAGTGCAGTACATCCCATATTATCTTGAGTATTCAATGTTGCTCCATGTTCGATTAAAAATTTGATAACATCTAATTTAAACGCATTTACTGCCTCCATAAGAGCTGTTCTTCCATCTTCGTCTGCTTTATTAACATCAGCACCTTTTTCAACTAAGAAAGTAACAACATCATATTGTCCTAAAAATGATGCACGCATTAGTGCTGTTCTACCTTTATTATCATGAGAATTAACATCAGCACCTGCTTCAACTAACATTTTACAAATTTCTACATGTCCTTTTTTTGCAGCTCCCATTAAAGCTGTTTTATTATTCTTGTCACGTGCACGAGTATCTGCACCGTTATCTAATAAGAAACGAACGATGTCATCATACCCACGTTTTGCTGAACGCATCAATGCCGTTCTTCCATCACCATTGCTAACATTCACATTAGCACCTTTTGATATGGCAGCACACACTTTTGCAAAATCACCTGCTGCAGCTGCTTCGAAAAAATCTTTGTTTGTTTGATCCATAATAATCTCCTCCTTTATTTCTCAAACAGATATCGTGTAACAAAAAAGATGGACGCAATTAAGTCCATCTTAAAAATACACAACTTTCCCTTGAACCCCGTTGAAAACAGGTTTCTTAACAGTTTCTTGAACAATCAATTGTATTACGAAAACAGTCATTTCTTGTTTTCTCATGATGATTCACTCCATTCAAAGGTTTCTATATTTTCATTGTAATAGATTATAAATTTAATTCAATAGGCTTTTGACATTTTCTTGCAAATTCACAATACTTTCACAGGACATCTATGAAAAACTTTCAGTTTATTTCTTAAGAACCACTGTTTGTGTTGGAAATGGAATGATTATTCCTTCTGCATCAAATGTTTCTTTGATTTGTTTTCTCAAATCACATAACATTGTAAATCCCAATGAAACATCTTTGCTATAAACTGAAGCTCTTAGTTCAATTGAAGAGTCTTTTAATCCAGTAACAATAACCGCAACAATTGGTTGATTACTTTCTTTTTCTTTCTTTGATCTTGCATCTATGCAATTAGGATGCTTAAGAGCAAGTCTTTGAATTATTTCAGAGGCTTTACTAATATCACTTGCATAACTAATATTTATAATTAAAAAATTACAATATTTTCCTATATCTAAACTACGATTTTCAATAATTGAATTATTCATTACACTATTTGGTACAACAATTTTAGAATTTGTAAAAGTTCTAATAACGGTATGTCTCATTCCTATTTCTTCTACCGTTCCCACTAAGCTTTTATCTGGAATATTTATCATATCGCCTACTTTAAATGGTTTGTAAAAAGATAAGAAAAATCCCCCAATAAAATTAGACATTGATTCTTGAGCTGCAAACCCAAGTACAACTGCGATAATACCAGAAGCACCTAAGAATGTTGTTCCTAGGCGATGAAATGCTTTTACTTCCATTATCATTAAGAACACTGTCGTAATATTTACTACCATGTGTACAGTATTTTTTATAAACCCATAAGATGTTTGTGCATCCCTACCGTGTTTATTAATTTTATGGCTTACATAGCGATCTACCAGTTTTTTAATAATTACGCCAAAGATATAAACAAGAACACAATATATGGCTGTCCCAACAACACCATTTGTAAAGTATTGGTCCCCAACTGCTAAGATTTCTTTAATGTTCATACAAAACCTCCACTATAACTTTATCACACTAACAATTTTTTGGCATTTTTATACTCTGGCATATGATATTCAACTAAATCATAAAAACGCTTAGAATGATTAGGAACAACTAAATGCACATACTCATGCCACAATACATAATCAATACATTGCAAAGGATAATGAATTAATTTTAGATTCATTGTTATCTCAGCTTTTTCAACTAAACAACTCCCCCATTTTGATGTAAGTGATTTGATTTTAATTGTTGGAAGTTTATTAATGTGATACATTTCAATAACTCTATCCCATCGTGTTCGTTGTATTTCTAATATTTTCATTAACATTGGTTTGGCAAATTTTACAAATGTTTTCTCGATTTCAGTATCTGTTATTTCTTTCAAATAAAAGGTAATAATATCATCATCTAAAAGCACATACGAATGTGCTGCAAGTTCATAGCGTACATATTTTTTTTCGCCAAATAAATAAAGTATGGGACCTTGTATTCCTCTACGATTTTGTAATTCTCTTTCTTTTACTTTTTTAACTGTTTTAAGTATCCAATCTTCTCTTGCTTCGATGAAGGAAAAGATTTGTTCTATTGGCACTGAAGGATGTGCCGTTATAAAAAGTGTATTATCAGATTTAACTCTTAAATACATATTCTTATTTTTCTTTCTTTCTATTTCAACATTAAAGTCGATTCCATTAATTGTATAAATCATTTTTCTCCTATAACATAAAAATTCAGCATATGCTGAATTTAGTACTTTAATTTCTTTAAATGTCCAACACCTAAAGTACCAGGTCCTGTATGCGCCATTATTATAGCACGAATAGGTTTAATTAGTACTTCTTGATTGACTTTTTCTTCTACTATTTTTTTGTATTCTTTTGCAAGTTCTTCGCAATCTGAATGAACTACAAACCAATAGTAATCTTCTGGATTTTCTACTTTTGTAACGGCTTCTATAGCTGCAAGATATGCTTTTTTGTTGGTTCGAACTTTATCGTACACATCAATAGCTCCATCTTCAACTTTCAATATTGGAATAATCTTTAATAAGTTTCCTAATGCAGCAGCAGCTGGTGATATTCTTCCACCATTTTTTAAGTATGTTAAATTTTCTGGTACAATTGCCGCATACATAAATGTCTCTTTTTCAATTTTATCACGAATTTCTTCAGCGCTTAGTCCTTTATCAAGCATTTTTAATGCTTCACGTGCAGCAAATTGTAATGGACAACAAGCCATTTTCGTATCCACAACAACAACTTTTCCATCATAGTCTTTACTTGCAAGAACAGCACTTCCATAAGTACCACTCAAATTTGATGATAATGGTAGAAATAGTATTTGATCATAATCCTTAAGTAAGTTATCCCATGTTTGTACAAGATTTCCAAGTAATGGTTGAGAAGTTTTTACAATAGCTCCTTCTCTCATTCTTTTTATAAAATCTTCAGTTGATATACCATCATGTTCTAAAACATCTTCATTATCAATAGTCAGTGGCATACGAATTACATGAACTCCTAATTCATTCGCTTCTTCCTTTGTAATATCTGCTGACGAGTCAACAAGTACTGCAATTTTTATCATGTTAGTCACCTCGAGAAGTAATTATACCATTAGAATATTGAAACTACCATGTAATCATGATAACTAGGTCTATTTTTATCATTTTACACTTTACAAATCACCCTAAATACGGTATCATAAATATTGCTCATGGCGGTTGTGGTGAAGTGGTTAACACATCAGATTGTGGCTCTGACATTCGGGGGTTCGATTCCCCTCAGTCGCCCCATTTGCAATTTAAAGGCCTTATCTAAAGGCCTTTTTCTTTTGTATCTATTTACATTATTGTATCCAAACAATATCCATCGTATCTATGTATGTAGATACTTTTTTTGTTTCTAAATCAATAACGTACTTATTATTGATTTTCCCAGGGAGAAACATATCCAAAATTCCTCTAAATATTGAATTTCTAGAATCACAATAAATCAAATATCTTCCATCTGGTGATATCTCCAGTACTAAGTATGTATTATAGTTCTGATCGTAATTGCTCCCCACGTCTTTGAGGCGAATCGTTTCATTATTTCGTGTAACATAAATTGAACCTTGATCAATATATACGCGTGTATCTTTAACAATAACCTCTTCATATGAAGATCCTATTATATCTTTTTCATCTTCTGGACTCTTTCGAGTAACATTACCCTTATTATACTCAAATTCAGTCCATTCGCCTTCATTCATGGCTATTAAAGTAATTACACCTGTTTCTTCATCTAAATGAAAATCAGCGATATTATCATTATACCCACTACCAGTATCTCCTTTTCCGGCATGGCTATAAAGAAGTTCTTCATTTTCCATATTCGCTTGTGATTTAAATAAAGCTAAATTTCCATCAACACGTTTCAAATAATAAACTTCTCCCTCGAGTTGACTTACTAAACTTGTATAAGACTCACCATAATACAATTTTACACCTATGAAAAATAGTGCATAAAGACCAAGTAAAACTAAAATACCAACTATTACCTTTTTCCTCATAGATTGCCTCCTCTAATTATTTAAAGTGTATAGGAATTATTTCAATATCACAATGGTAAAGTATAATATATTTCATGTATTAAAATTAATGAATTATTACGATTATAAAAAAGTATCTAAAAAGCTAGTTTATGCTTTTAACAAACTAGCTTTCTTAATTTATAAATTGAACTAATACTCGTTGTGGATTGACCGTAACTTTTAAATCTTTATTTTTACTTGTGGTTTCATATTTAAGTTCTACTTCACAACTATCTTTAGTTAAATCACAATTTTGCATGTCCATGATTACTTTAAAATCCTCTGCCGTAGCACTTATTTCTTGTGGAGACTCTACATTAATTACTGCATTTGCTAGATCATTTTGGATCTTGAATTGTCTTTCTGCAGAATTGTTAATATAGAAGATTGGGATATTATATGTTGCTTCATATTTTCTTGATGCACAACCAACAAGAACGATACCACCAAAAAGAACAATCGAAAATATTTTTATAATTTTATTCTTCTTCATTACAATTCCTTCTTTCTAGTTATCCATATTGTAAGATTTTCAAAAATTATTTTCAATATTATTCAGATTTTAACATAATTCTACATATTTAAAAGCTTCTTCATAGAGAAGAAGCTTACAGTAATTTAATTTTTTTTGTGTCCTTTTCACGACAATAATATTTATCAATTTCATCAATCATATTTTGAGGTATTACTCGTGGAACTGGTATAACATATGCATTTGCCATTCGTGAAGTGAATTCTAAAATAAATTCAATATCTTCCTTAAGAAAACGTTCAGATAAGTGTTCTAAAACATCATAGCGATGATGAATGTCTCCACCACCATGAGGAGTTATTCTTGCGAATGATACTGCAGGAATTCCTACATCAGCAAATGGTGTTGAATCACTTGAATAAACACCTTGGGAAGAATTAATTGGGAAACCTATTTCTTTTCCTAAATAATCAATGTAGTTTACAAGACTCATATCAGCAGTTGATTCCGCAATTCGCTTTCCTAAAATTGAACCAATCATATCCACATTAATGCATAGTTTAATTTGTTCTAATATTTTCTTATGTTTCTCAACATAAGCCACTGAGCCAAGTAATCCTCTTTCTTCAGAACCACACCATATAAACTTAAGATTATGTCTAGGTTGATGTTTACTGAAATGCTCTACAAGTGCTAACAAGCATACTGAACCTGTTGCGTTATCATAAGCACCTTTTGAAAAGTGTACTGAATCATAATGTGCTGTTAGCGCAATTGTATCATTTCCTTCAAACCCTTTAATTTCACAGACAACATTATGCGATTGTGATGTTGAAGGTTGTTGAAGTGTTGTGATACGGACACGTTTTGTATCATTATCAATTAATTTTAATGCGTCTTTTACAAGAATATTTACAGCAGGCATATTTCCAAGTTGAGCAAGACCCTTACGCATTTCTCTTTGATCTAAGTCATACTCATCAGGAAAATCGATATTGCCATTGAATGAAATAAGACCTACTGCTCCTGCTTTTATAAATTCTTTATAAACTTTTCTTCCAACGTATCCATTTACTAAACATATCTTTCCTTTTGCTTCTTTTAAGTTTACGTCATGAGCCTGTTCAAAATAATAAAAATCTGCTTCTAAGCCTTTTTGAGTTGTATTTGCACAACACAAATAAGCCGTACATGGTATTGTTATTTTCTTTGGAGCAAGCACTTCAAGTTTTGCTGTTTTAATCGTACTGGTTTGAACACTGAAAGATTCTAAGACTGACGGTATTTTGATTTCTTTTAACTTACTTTGAATTAATTTTGCTGCTTTAAGTTCCTCTTTTGTTCCACCAAATCTTACAAAAGACATCTGTTTTAATAAATCATTTACACGTTTTTGATTATACATATCTTTACCTCTCCATTTTAGATAGTATAACGCTTTTTAGTCTTTCATGCTAGGCACATTTTCTTTTATATACTTGATAATTTCTGAGTCTTCTTTCAAAATCGATTCTTTTTTTGTATTCTTTGAAAAAGCTGTTGCATACAATTCAATTGTCCCAAGTTTACTTGCAAGTGATAAGGGTGCTATTTGATTTTCGTGAATTGCCAGTGTCAATGTTTGAATAGATCCTGTACTTTCTTTTGATGATATTTCTAAACCTTTCCTATCTTTTATTGATACAATACGAACGGATTCTAATAGACAATCAAAGATTGTAGGTTCATTTTTAAAATTGATTGTTACATAGACATCTATCTTTTGTCCAACTGTAAATGTATCAAAATTATTATTTGATTGATTAACATTCAAAACATACGCAACTTGATTGTTTTCTAACAATGGTACAGCTGCATCGGGTATTGCATTAATTTTATCTAAATTAGTTTCATAAAATAAGGAGTCTTTTGGAATTCTTCCTTCAATATTTGTAATTCTACCAATTAAATTATTTTTATTATTTATAACATTTTCTAAAACATAAGCTTGTGGAATTTTTATTTCACGTATGTCTTGATCAGTGATGATTGTTCTTGGTTTAATATCTCTTGATGCTACATAGACTGATACTAAATTAATCTTTTTCGTGCTTAAATAATCCACTAGAAAATAATCTATTCCTATAAAAATTGTTATTGAACACAAAAATGCAATGATTCGCTTTAACATAAAAAAATCCTCCTACTTATTTATAGAAGAAATAAATTATATTCCTAAAAAAAGAGAGCTCTTGGCTCTCTTATTTTGCAATATTTGCTAAATACTCATTAATTTGATCTTTTGCTTCTTGCTTAGATGGTTTGCATAATACAACATTTGCTTTTCCATCTACTAATGCTTCAGCAAGACCACCACATCCAGGGAAACCACATCCTCCGCAGTTGTATCCTGGTAACATTGCTGTTACATCATCAACGCGTGTATCTGGTTCAACATAGAATATTTTATTGGCAAATCCTAGTACAGCACCTAGAATAGCGCCCGTAACTAACATCATTACAATTGCTTCAATCATAATTATTCTCCTTTACTTTGATCATGTACAGGATTGTTTTCGCATGACACGACTTTGCATCCTTCACATTCAGCTTTTAAATTCTCACAACCTTCAGGCACTGGTGTCTTATGATTCATATAATACACCACACCATATCCCGCAGCTAATACCGCGAAGACAAGGAGCGCTTTTATCATCTATACTAAACCTGCAAATGCAGTAAATGCTAATGCCATGATAGCAGCCACAATTAATGCAATTGGATTTCCTTTAAATGAGTTTGGAACGTTTGCAACATCTAGACGTTCACGAATTGTTGAGAAAATTACTAACACTAACATAAATCCTGCAGGAACTGCAATAGAATTTACTAACATTTCTGTAAATGTAAACTTAGAAGTAATATTGTCTAATGCAACAAATAATACCGCACAGTTAGTTGTAATTAGTGGTAAATAAATACCTAATGCTTTGTATAAACTTGGAGAATATTTCTTGATAACCATTTCAGTAAATTGAACAAATGCTGCAATTACTAAAATGAAAGTAATTAATTTCATGTAATCTAAATCATTTGGTTTTAACACTAAATGATAGATACCATATGTAAATATAGATGCACCGAAGATAACAAAGATAACGGCAGCTCCCATACCTACAGCTGAGCTAGTTTTACGAGATACTCCTAAGAATGGGCACATTCCTAAAAACTTTGATAATACGATATTGTTGATTAGCACTGCTGCCAAGAACATTGTAAATATTTCTGTCATAATTATTTAGCCCCCTTATTTTCTTTAGCAGCTTTATGATTGTTATATGCAGCTAAAGCAGCAGCTAGAAGTGCAAAAGTAATAAATGCACCCGTTGCAGTTGTAAATAATGGAATTTCAAATCCAGCTGGAATAATTTGGAATTCAAAAATCATTTGATTTGTAAATGGATTAGCAAAGCTTAGTCCACCGGTTCCAAGTAATTGACGAATAGCAGCAATAGCAACCAAACTAGCAGTGTAGCCAAGTCCCATTCCTAATCCATCTAATGCTGAATCAAATACGCCATTTTTTGAAGCAAATGCTTCAGCACGGCCTAAGATAATACAGTTAACTACAATTAAGTTAATAAATGCCCCTAATGCAGTATATAAGCTTGGTGCGAATGCATGAATTAGCATTTCAATAATTGTTACAAGTGTAGCAATTATAACAATATACACTGGAATACGAATTTCATTAGGAATAACATTACGCAAAAT
Source organism: Anaerorhabdus sp. (assembly GCF_036657415.1). NCBI lineage: Bacteria > Bacillati > Bacillota > Erysipelotrichia > Erysipelotrichales > Erysipelotrichaceae > Anaerorhabdus > Anaerorhabdus sp. The sequence continues at coordinate 15,836 of NZ_JAVXGL010000021.1, forward strand.
TGAAATAATAACGTTAGACATTACTAGTACCACGATTACTGCAACACCCATACCAATTGCATTGTTTAATGTTGTAGAAATCGCCAATACTGAACAAAGTCCTAAGTATAACCCGAATACTGGATTTTCACGAAGGAATCCAGCAGTGAAATTTTTCATTCTATTCATTCTGTTTTCCCCCTACTCATTTGCTGCATTAATAGCAGCTTGTACAGCAGCAAGTACAGATTTACTTGTCCATGTTGCACTTGTAACAGTATCAATTTCTTGATCAAGATTTGTTGAATCTAAGTCTGTGAATAAACCTAAGTAATCTTCTCCAGTTGCTTTATCACCAAATCCTTTTGTATCACCAAATGTAGTATTAACAACACTTACTACTTTGTTGTTTGCTTTATCAATAGTTACTTCAAATACGTTTCTAGCATATTCAGTTCCACTTTCACCAGCATGACCCTCTGGATCGATTAAACCATAACCTTTAACTTTAACAGTGTAAACACCATCACCAGTTACTTCTACTTGAGCATCAAATCGAGTGAAATCTTCACTTAATTTAACTGGGTTACCTAATTGCAACGTTGGTTTAATTTCTTCAACTGGAGCATTTGGATCAGCAGTAATACCCATCATTTCATTGAATACAGATTTCGCAGCATTAATACCATTTACAACAGCAGTACTTGTAACAGTAGCTCCTGATAGTAGTGGGAATCCATCTGCTGATGTCTTTCCAATGACTTGACTAGTATAACCTTCTTCAAAGACACGTGTTCCAAAACCACTTGTTTCTTGTTGTTGAAGTGGTGTAAAGCCAACTACTTTACCATCATTATCAAATGCAATCATAAAGATAATTGGTGTAGAGCTATAACCATTTGTTTCAACTTTATAAATATAACCTTTTCCTGTTGCTTCATATGCACCTTTAACTAAACCTGTTTCATCAACATATTCAATTTCAGTGAATTCAGCACCAGGGAACATTAATTCTAAATTTTCCTTTTCAGCTGCGATTCCCATCTCTTTGATGATAGGAGCAGTAATGCTATTAACATAAGATAATGCACCACCAGCTACAGCACTAATAACAGCTAGGAAACAAGCCAAATAAAGTATTTTCTTCATCTTCGTTTCCTCCCTTAATTATTTACTGCAGTAATTGCAGCTTGTACAGCAGCGATAACAGACTTACTTGTCCATGTAGCCCCTGTTACAGTATCGATTTCTTGATCTAAACTTGTTGTATCTAAATCATTAAATGTATCTAAATATTCTTGACTTGTTGCTTTATCACCAAATCCTGGAGTATCACCGAAAGCAGTATTTTTGATACTTTGAATTTTATTTACAGATGTATCAATTGTAATTTCAAAAGCATTACGTCCGTAATCTATTCCACTTTCACCGGCATGTCCTTCTGGATCAATTAAACCATACCCTTTAACTTTTACAGTAACAACACCATTTTCATTTGATTCAACTTGAGCATCAAATCTTGCAAAGTCTTCTCCTAATGAAACTGGATTTCCAAGTGATAATGCTGGCGCATCTTTACCATCAGAACTTCCACCGTTTCCAACTTCAGCATTTACTTCTTTTGGTTCGATTGCTAATGCGCAAAGACCTACAGACACAAATCCTACAATTAGCACGATTGCCATTGAAAGAAGATTTTTCTTAACCATTGCGATTTGCTTACCATCTGTTAATCTTTCGATTGCTGGTGTTAACATATTCATAATTAAGATTGAGAATAAAACACCTTCTGGAAGATTCGCTTTAATACGAATAACAACTGTTAAGATTGCACATCCCATCGCAAAGATAATTCTTCCTGGAGCACTTGTTGGATTTGTAACTGGATCTGTCATCATGAATACAGCACCAAACAATGCACCACCTGAAATAAGATGGAAAATTGGATAATATAATCCTTGTCCATGCATTGCTCCTACCATGAATGTTAATACAAACATTGTAACAACGAATGTTACTGGAACTCTCCAGTCAATAACTTTACGTATTGATAAGTAAATTCCAACTAAGATAATTACTAATGCACTTGTTTCTCCAATTGCTCCTGGATACATACCTACAAATAAATTAGACATTCCTCCAAAGTTTGCTGCAAATGTATCAAATGCAGCTTGAGATGTACTAATCCATCCTGCTGACGCATAAGCACCAGTTGGTGTAGCACCTGTAGCAAAATCTGCAACTACTAATCCTGCAAAACTTGTCATTAGAACTGCACGTCCTACTGCAGCAGGATTAAAAATATTTTGTCCAAATCCACCAAATACAAGTTTACCAAATAGAATTGCAATCACTGTTGAAACAGCTAATGCATAATAACTTGTATTGATAGAAACCATTAATGTTAAAATTGTCGCTGTGATAGCTGGGAATGATGCAGAAATTTCTTTCATAACATTCTTCTTACAACATGCATACCAAACAGCTTCTGTTAAAAATGCAGCTACATTTGCAGTTAATAGTAATAAAACTGCACGAATTGCATAGTTTACTCCAAACTCAGAATAATAGTAGAAAGCGCCAAAAGCGAATACCACTAATAATCCAATCATCAACTCTATCATAATCGATTGTGTTGATTGTTTATCTCGATAGTTTGGAGAAGGTTTAAATGTAAATTTCATAATCTATCTCCTCCCTATTTCTTTACTAACGCCATATTGCGTTTTGCTCTACGTACGCCTTCAGTTACATCAATCTTTGAAGGACAGATGTATGAACACATACCACATTCAATACAGTCGTTAACACATAATTTGCAGTAGATTTTTTTAATGCATCAATATTGTTTGCTTTTGCAGCATTGTTAATACGAACTGGTTGTAGTCCAGCTGGGCAATGATCTGAACATTTACCACAACGTAAACATGCAATTTCGCGAACTTCTTTGTTAATAAACACTGTTAATGCATTTGAACTTGGTGTAATTACAAAGGCATCTGTATTAATTGTTTTTCCCATCATTGGTCCACCAGCAATAAGAAGAACATCTTCACTAGCATAACCACCAATTTGTTCAATAATATCGTGTGCACTAACACCCACTGGTGTTAATACATTAGTAGGCTTTTTAATACCATCACCACTTACTGTTACGATTTTTTCTACAATAGGTTTTCCTTTTGTTAAGGCTTGACCTAGTGCAATTGCAGTTGTTGCATTGCTCACAACACATCCTACTTCAATTGGTAGTCTTTCATAACGTTTCTTTGTTAGTTCATAAACAAGTGTTCTTTCCCATCCCATTGGATAAACATCTGGTACAGCAACAACTTCAATGTTTTTTGCATCTTTAAATGCTTCTTTTAACACTGGAATAAAATCTTTTTTAGTTGCTTTAATTGCAAGTTTTGCGACTGGAGCACCAGCCATCTTAACCATTGCTTTAACTCCAACAACTAAATCTTCTATATGTTCATGCATTTCTTTGTAGTCAGCTGTGATGTACGGTTCACATTCTACAGCATTGATAATTAACAATTGGACATCTACTGCGAATTTGTATTTCACATAAGTAGGAAATCCTGCTCCTCCACATCCAACGATTCCAGCATTCATCGTAAAGTCAAATAACTCTTCACGTGTCGCTTTTTCAAAGTCAATTGGTGCAAATGGTGCTTCAAAAGTATATTGATCATCATTTTCAATCAATAAATGATCAACTTGTTTTAATCCTGCACCCATTCTTTTTTCTACACCTTTAACAGTTCCAGAAACAGAACTGAATAGAGGAATTGTAAACTTTCCATTGCATTGTGCAATTTTTGTTCCGACTTTAACAATGTCTCCCTCTTTAACTAGTAAATCAGCATCAGATGCTCCATTAGCTAGTGGAATTGCAATCGTCTTTGGTGCAGAAATTTTTACAATATCCCCGTGACTTGTAAGTTCTTTGTGACCATTGACATGCTTGCGCATTGGGCCAATAATAAATGACATTTTCCACATTCCTTTCCTTGTTTATAAGTCAAATCGCGACTTCCGTTATATTATAGCATTTTAGATAGGTATTTTCTATAAAATGTTTCCCGTTTTTATGCTATAATACCCAAGGTGATAATATGAAAAAATTAGGATTTATTCTACTCGTTTTAGCCCTTTGTGTTGGGTGTCAAACCAAGAAAGTAGAGACATTTTCAAATACAAGTGTAACCGCTGGATTTGATACATTTATATCAATAAAAACTGTTGCAGATTCGCAAGAACAATTTGATAGTTATTTCACGAGTTCTATCGAAAAGTTTGAGTATCTAAATAAGTTATTTGATATCTATAACACATACCCTGATGTTAACAATTTAAAAACAATTAATGACAATGCTGGTATAGCTCCTGTCGAAGTAGATCAATACATCATTGACCTACTAAATTTATCAAAAGAATTCTATGATTTATCTGGTGGGGAATTTGATATTACCATGGGATCAGTTCTTAAAGTTTGGCATAAATATCGTGAACTTGGATTAATGGCAATGAATGAAGGTGAATTGGGTAAATTACCTTCTAGTGAAGAACTTGAAACTGCCGCTGCTTGTAAAGGGTGGGAATTTGTTGAAATCGATGATGAAAACAATACCGTTTATATCAATAATCCATGCACATCACTTGATGTAGGTGGTATCGCAAAAGGTTTTGCTGCTGAAGTATTGGCTAACAATCTCATTGAAGAAGAAATTCCTTCTGGCTTTGTAAATGCCGGTGGAAATGTTCGTACTATTAATAAAAAATGGGATGGTTCTCCATGGGTTGTCGAAATACAAAACCCTGATGGAGCTGGTTCTTATCTAACTGTTTCTCGTCTAGGGTCTGCATCATTTGTAACAAGTGGTGATTATCAACGTTATTATATTGCAGAAGATGGTAAATTTTATCATCACATTATTGATCCAAAGACTAACTTCCCTGCTACGCACTTTCATTCTGTAACCATTATTACTGAAAACAGTGCAGTTGCAGATGCGTTGAGTACTACAATATTTACACTTCCTTATGAGGAAGGTAGTGCCCTTATAAGCAAGTATAATCAAGATCATCCTGATAAACCTGTTTCAGCAGTATGGTTAATGGATCAAGCACAAGCGAATGAAATTAAAAATGATCATCAACTCGTAGTTGGCAATTATATCGCTGTTTATACTGAAGATTTAAAAGATTCTTTAGTGGTTAAGGATCCTGCAAAATAACATAAAGGCATGCATTTGCATGCCTTTTATTATTCTATTTGCATTACTAATTTATCAACATTTTTAAGTAATCAATTTGATTCACACTATTATATGAAAAAAAGCCGTTTGCACGGCTTAGTCTTTTCCTAACAATCGAAACATATTTTTCTTATAGACTTCTACACCAGGTTGGTTAAATGGATTGATATCCAACATATAACAAGTCATTGCACATGCTCTAAAGAAGAAGTAGCACATGTAACCAAATGTATGAGCCTTCATATCAGGTAATGTAAGAATTAAATTTGGTACATTACCAGTAATTTCATGTGCTTCTAAAGTACCTTTACAAGCCATTTTATTTACCCAATCTAAACTCTTATCTTCAAGGTAATTCATGTTATCCATATTTTCTTCATCATGTGGGAATAAACCATCCATTGTTGGATGTTCTACTAGCAATAATGTTTCAAATAATACTTTTTTACCTTCTTGGATAAATTGTCCAAGTGAGTGTAAATCAGTTGAGAATGTAGCACTACATGGAAGAACTCCCATGCCATCTTTTCCTTCTGACTCACCAAATAGTTGTTTCCACCATTCGCCTACCATTGTCATTTGTGGTTCGTATGTCACTAGCATTTCAGCATCTTTACCTTGCTTTTGTAGAATACGACGTGCAACAGCATATTGGTAAGCTGTATTTTTATTTAAATCAGCATCTGCCAAATCTTCAAATGCTTGTTTAAAACCAGCCATCAATTCTTTTACATCAATTCCCATAATTGCAAGTGGTAATAAACCGACAGCTGTTGTTACTGAGTAACGCCCACCAATATCATCCGGGATTACAAATGTCTCATAACCTTCTTTTGTTGCAAGTTCTTTTAATGTGCCTCTTGCTTTATCTGTTGTTGCAAGTATACGAGTCTTGCATTCTTCTTTACCGTATTTCTTTTCCATAATTTGTTTAAGCATACGGAATGCCATTGCTGTTTCTGTTGTTGTTCCTGATTTAGAAATAACATTTAATACAACACTCTTATTTTGAATATAGTTTTCAACTTGTTTAAAATATGTACTTGAGAATGTATTCCCAATAAAAATAACTTCTGTTTTATTTCCAGAGTATAAACCTTGAATCATTTCAATGGCAGCACGAGCACCTAAATAAGATCCACCAATACCACATACAAGTAAAACCTCTGCTTTATCTTTAACATTTGCTGCTACTTTTAAGATACGCTCAAATTCTTCTTTATCGTAAGTATTTGGCCAATCAACCCAACCTAGGAAATCATTCCCAGCCCCAGTTTTATTCATAATCATTTGGTGAATTTCATTTACTTTTGGTTGATAATCTAAGATGTTTTCTTTTAAAAATGCATGTGAACTATCGAATTGAATCATATTTTTTCCTCCTTCGCCTCTTTAATCCATTGTTCCATTTTTTCTTCTATCGATTTAAATCCTATTTTCATCATAGGAACAGAATTAAACTTTTGAACCTTACGTTCTTTTCTAAATCGATTCGGTTGTACTGCCTTTAGTGAAAGTCGAGCTTGATGCGTTTTTTCATCAAAATCGATGATTTTAAATCGCACTGTATCATTGATTGAAACAAAATTATTCACATCTTTTACAAAGCCATCGCTAATTTCAGAAATGTGAACTAATCCTTTTGTATTTTCATCAATTGAAACAAAGGCTCCATAAGGTTGTATTCCCGTTATTGTTCCTTCAACAATTTGTCCAATTTGGTACTGCATAACCTCACTCCTAACCATACATTAGTATAACACAAGGAAGATAAAGTATGCTATACTGTAAAACGAGGTGGAAGAATGATAAGAGAGCTGAATAATATGTTCCCTTTTTGGGCTTGTTTAATAGCAATTGTGACAGCACAATTAGCAAAACCTGTGTTTGTCTATTTTAAGACAAAACAATGGGATTGGTCAGCTGTTTTTGCTAGTGGTGGTTACCCTAGTTCGCATACAGCCGGGGTCGCTGCATTGAGTTTAGCAGTTGGCATCCAAGAACATTTCTCAAGCACTATATTCGCAGTCTCTTTAGCTTTCGCATTAATCGTTACTTATGATGCTGCCAATGTTCGTTATTATGCTGGACGTAATATACAAATTACCCAACAATTAATTAAAGATATACAGGCTTTAACCCAAACAAAATTAGAAGATCCTATTTACCTTACAAAAGTTAAAGAGGTACTAGGCCATAAATGGATTGAAGTCATCGGTGGTATCTTCCACGGTATTGTGGTTGCAGGGGTTATCTACCTATTAGGAGTTAGTTTACTATGAAAGATGAAATTATTGAAGTTTTAGAAAAAATCCGCCCTTATATCCAAAGAGATGGTGGAGATGTAGAATTTGTTTCTGTTGATGAGAATGGAATTGTTACTGTCCGAATGTTAGGTGCTTGTGCTGATTGTTTATCCCTAGACACAACACTTACTGAAGGAATTGAAGCAATCTTACTCGAAGAAGTTGAAGGTGTCACTGGAGTTCGCCTTGAAGAAGCTCCTATGCATTTTTAAGAATTAGCGAATTTCGCTAATTTTTTTTATGATTTTTCAAATAAATTAATTATTTTAAATTTATTTATCATTTTTCGCAAATATTTTTATGTTTTTGATTGACTTCTTTAATTTAAAACCCAATAATTGAAATATATTTTAAAAAAGGAGCAAAAACATGAAATTTGAAACAGTATTCGATGATTTTGGTACTCTTGTATTCTCTGAGAAGGTAATGAAAGAACGATTACCTTATCCTGTTTATACGCAATGGAAACAAACAATGAGCAAAGAAAACAGTTTAGATCGTGTCACTGCCGACGCTATCGCACATGCAATGAAACAATGGGCATTAGAAAATGGGGCAACTCATTTTACCCATTGGTTTCAACCATTAACTGGATCCACTGCTGAAAAACATGATTCATTCGTTGAACCAGATGAGTTTGGTAATCCACTTTTACGTTTTTCTGGCAAATCCTTAATCAAAGGTGAACCTGATGCTTCTAGTTTTCCAAGTGGTGGGTTACGCGCAACTTTTGAAGCACGTGGTTATACATATTGGGATTGCAGTTCTCCTGCATTTATCAAGGATAATATTTTATGCATTCCTTCTGTTTTTGTTTCATATCATGGTGAATCTCTTGATAAAAAAGCTCCTTTACTAAAGTCTTTAGAAGCCATTGATAAAGCGGCTACACGTCTTGTGAATCTTCTTGGCGAAAAAGATGTGCGGCATGTAAATCCAGTTGTTGGTCTTGAACAAGAATATTTCTTAATTGATCGCGATTTATATAAAAAACGTTTGGATCTCCAATTTACCGGTCGTACTTTATTTGGTTCTAATCCATCAAAGACCCAAGAACTTGATGATCATTATTTTGGTAGTATCCCTACCCGTGTTTCTAATTTCATGAAAGAAGTTGACCATGAACTTTGGAAACTTGGTATTTATGTTAAAGCAGAACATAATGAAGCAGCTCCTGCTCAATTTGAATTAGCTCCTGTTTTTACAAACACAAATGTTGCGATTGATCAAAATCAACTTGTTATGGATATATTAAAGAAAACAGCTGAGAAACATAATTTTGCTTGTCTTCTTCACGAAAAACCATTTGCAGGATTAAATGGTTCTGGTAAACATAATAACTGGTCATTATGTACTGATACTGGTCAAAATCTATTTTCTCCTGGTGAAAAACCAGCAGAGAATATTCGTTTCTTGGTGTTTATGTGTGCGTTTATTAAAGCTGTAGATACTTATCCGGAATTACTTCGCATGGCTGCGTCCAACGCTGGTAATGATCATCGTCTTGGCGCTAATGAAGCCCCACCTGCAATTATTTCTATTTATTTAGGAAACTATATTGAACAAATATTAATGAATTTAATCAAAACAAATACAACCAAAGTTGTGACCGATATCGAAGGAAATCCAATCTTAGGATTATCATATATTCCACGTGATAACACTGATCGTAATCGTACTTCACCGATGGCTTTTACTGGTAATAAATTTGAATTTAGAATGCTTGGTTCTTCACTATCTGCATCAACCGTTAATGTTGTATTGAACACAATTATGGCTGAAGCTTTGGATTCTATTTCAAGTGAACTAGATGGAATTAAATACATCCAAGATGTCCGCGACAAAGGATTAGAAATATGCAAAAAAATTCTAACTAAACATGAACGTATTTTGTTCTCAGGAGATGGTTATTCAAGTGATTGGATATTAGAAGCAGCAAAACGCGGTTTACCAAATATTCCTTCTTATGTTGAATCAATCGATTCACTTATTGATCCTAAATCAATCAAGTTATTCACTGCTTATAAAATCTATTCTGAGAAGGAACTTATAGCACGTAATGAAGTATTAAATGATGATTATTGTAAAACTATTGAAGTAGAAGTTCGTACACTTCAACAAATTATTAAGCGTCAAATACTTCCTCTTCTTGTAAAAGAAATCGATGTAATTACACCGATATTAAATTTGAATATTGTACCTGATTATGTTACTCATCGACTAAATGAAATCACTGAATTGCTGAATAACTTATCAAAGAAAAATAATGAATTAGCACATGATTTTGAAAAAGTCTTACTCATTGATAATCTTCATGAACGCGGTCTAAAAATCGTTCATGAAATTATGCCACTCATGCTTGAAGTACGTCATATCATTGATGCTTATGAAAAAATATCTTCCGTTGATGTTTATGATATACCTCTTTATGGTGAAATTTTATTTGGTAATCGTTAAAAAAGGTGTCCTTTACAGGGCACCTTTAAATTTGTATTTTCTTTTCTTCAAGTCGTTTTTGAACACTTGTTTTAACCACAATATATACTACCGAAAATAATGGCACTCCCAAAAACATACCGACTAAACCAAAGAATCCGCCACCAACAATAATTGAAAACATAATCCATAAACTTGGCAATCCTAATGAGTCTCCTAAAATATATGGACCTAATATATTACCATCAAATTGTTGAAGCACAAGAATCCATAACGCAAACCAAACAGCCATAATTGGATCCACCATAAAGAGAATAAATACCCCCGGTATTGCACCAATAAATGGACCGAAAACTGGAATCATATTCGTAAGACCAACAATAAAACTTATTAGTACAGCATATGGCATTTTAAAGATTGTCATTCCTACAAAACAGATAACACCAATAATTAAACTGTCAATAAACTTACCGACAACAAACGAATTTAACATTGTAGTAGTTAGATTCGTTAGATAAACTGTATAATCCGCTACCTTCTTAGGAACAAATGCAAATAAGGCACGTTTGAATTGATTAATAAATCTTTCCTTGCTCATCAAGATATAGAAAGCAATAAAAATCCCTACAAAGAAATTCATTAAGCTTGTCAAAAAACCAAATGAATAATTTAAGATTTGTGGTAAGTATTGTTGCATACCGTTAATCGTACCTGTAACAATTTTTTCACCTGATGCAAATAAATAGGTCACTATCGATTCGTAGATAGAATCATTAATTGCTAAACTTTCTAAATACTTTTGTGCCTCTGATATATAAACATTCATCGATGAAGATAAAGTTGTGACACTTGCATACAACTGTGGAATCAATAAGGCAAGTAATCCACCTACTAAAATGAATAAAAATCCAAGTGCCGCTATAACTCCTAGAATTCGCTTTATCTTAAAATGCATTTTTGAATTCTTCAATAATTTATTCTCTACATAACTTTGTACTGGTGATATTAGAAAAGCTATTGCCATTCCAAATATAAAAGGCATCGCAACACCAATGAATTTCCCAACCCAATAAAATATTTCATTAAATCGCGAAAATAAAAAACATACTATAACGATGATTATTCCCGCAACCGTTAGAGCTTTTGTAAGTTCAACTGTTTCTTCTTTCAAATGAAATTTCATAAAAACCTCTTTCTAACTTGTATTTTATCATGTATATGTTTGCTACACTAGTCATTCGTTTCTTCTTCCAATAAATCTTCAAACGAACAAGAAATGATCCGCTGTAAATCATTGGCATTCATCTCTATTTGATATCCAATCTTACCACCACTAAATAAAATTGTATCAAATTTCTTAGCTGTTTCATCAATAATTGTCTTGAACACTTTTTTCATTCCAATAGGAGAACAGCCACCATGCACATATCCTGTAAGTGGATATAATTCCTTAGATTTAATCATATCTATTTTTTTCTCATTTACTAGTTTCGCAACTTTTTTTAAGTTCAATTCTTTATTTACTGGTATCACAAAAACATAATAACAGTTTGGTTTTCCACATGTAACTAATGTTTTAAATACTTTATCTGGGTTTTGATGCAAAATTGCCGCAACCTCAACTCCACTTACTGCTTCAATAGTTTCAAAATAATGACTACAATAATTTATCTTGTGACTATCTAATATTCTCATTACATTTGTTTTATCTTTGCTTTGATGCATTCTACTCACTTCTTTCACCATTCTATTATAATCCAAAAGTAATTCGTTGTTTAGTTATTGACGAAGGTTTAACATTATGGTTTAATGTATGAGTCATTTATCAAGAATGGTTTAGAGGGTTAGCTCGATGAGACCATACCAACCTGCGTAAGTAAGGTGGTAATGCTAACAACGATAAGGAAGAGATGAATTCTAGCGTAATGCCTCTTTCTTAGGAGGCATTTTTTTGTATGACATAGGAGGAAAATTATGAAATATTATTTTACAAGTGAATCAGTAACAAGCGGACACCCAGATAAAATCTGTGATTGGATTGCCGACCATATCTTAGATGAAGCAATTCGCCAAGACCCATTTAGTAAGATGGCTGTTGAAGCTACAATCAAGGATAATTTCATTTTAGTTTATGGTGAGGCAAACACTAAAGCTACAATTGATTATGCAAAAATTGCGAAAGACGTTTTAAAAGAAATTGGTTATGAAGAGGATTATGAAGTATTGGTTAAAGTAAATAAACAATCACAAGAAATTTCAAATGCTGTTGATGGTAGTGAATTAAGCGCTGGTGACCAAGGTATTATGTTTGGATATGCATCAGATGAATCAAAAGGCTACATGCCTGTCGCAATTGATATGGCTCATATGCTTGCAAAAAGACTTGAAGAAGTTAGAAGAAAAAATAATTTATTAAAACCAGACGGAAAAACACAAGTCACTGTTGAGTACGAAAACGATGAACCAAAACGTATTGACACAATTGTAATCTCTACTCAACACGCAAAAGAAATTACCCAAGAAGAATTGAAACAGTTGATTCTTACTGAAGTTATTAAACCTGTTGTACGTCAAGATTTAATCGACGAGAATACTAAATATTTAATTAATCCTAGTGGTTCATTTGTATTAGGTGGAAGTTTCGGTGATAGTGGAACAACTGGAAGAAAAATAGTTGTTGATACTTATGGTGGAAGTGCCCCTATTGGTGGTGGATGCTTTAGCTCAAAAGATCCAACTAAAGTTGATCGTAGTGCTGCATACTATGCTCGTTATGTTTGTAAAAATATGGTTGCGAACGGCTTTTGCAAAAAGTGTCAAATTGAATTATCGTATGCTATTGGATGCCCAAACCCTATTTCAATTAATATCGACGCTTTTGGTACTAGCACGTATTCAAATGAAGAATTATTGGCTATTGTGAATCGTAATTTCAACTTCTCAGTTTCAAATATTATTCAAGAATTAGATTTACGCAAACCTATTTATTCACAAACCACAAATTATGGACACTTTGGAAAACCATACCTTCCTTGGGAACAAATTAAGCCAATCAAATAAGGTTTTCCATGTTATAATACCAACGTGAGGTTGAAAGTATGTTTAAATTAATTGTAACTGACATGGATGGAAGCTTATTAAATAATAATAAAGAACTCCCCATTGATATCTTTGAAGTCATCCAACATTGTGAAAATCAAGGAATTGAATTCGCAATTGGAAGTGGTCGTTCTTATCAAACATTATCTACTATGTTTTCTTCAGTGAAAGATAAAATAAGTTTTATTTGCGACAATGGTGCTTATGTCGTTTCCAAAAATAAAGTATTGTTTAGTTCTCCTATTCCTAAAGATAAAGTTGACTTTTTTATTAAAGAAGGTCGCAAAGATCCACATGTTTATACTGTGCTCTGTACACCAACATTATCCTATTTCGAGAATAGCGAAAGGATTGACAGTCAATCCATGGAAGAAATACTTCATTATTATCCAAACTGTCAAAATGTTGATGATTTACTTGAAGTCGATGCAGATGTCCTAAAAATTTGTTATCTTGATCCACGTGGTGCTGAAAATTATATTTATCAACAATTAAAACCATTCAATGGTAATCCACGAGTGGTTCACTCTGCACATGTTTGGGTTGATATTGTCAATGCTGACGTAAATAAGGGAATCGGAATTGAAAAGCTACAAGAAGAGTTTAACTTAACTCATGCTGAGACAGTTATCTTTGGTGATTATTTAAATGACTTAGAGATGTTCCAACAAGCATCGACAAGCTTTGCACCTATTAATGCTCATGATGATATTAAAAACCTTGCAACTGAAATAATAGGTTCTAATGATGAATGGTCAGTTGTAAATAAAATTAAAGAATTAGTTAATTATTAAATAGATAAATTAAAAAGCTCATTACTGAGCTTTTTCTTTAATCAATTTAACTAAATCTATTTTTTCTTCTGTTGGAACAAGTTGTGATGTAAACTTAGTTCCCTTTTTATTAAGTTCTAAAATAATATCCATTTGCTCTTGATTCAAAGTCACAGAGCGCTTTAATGAAACACCATCTTCTTTTGCAGATAAATTTCCAATATTAACTTCCGGAAAAATATAACCACAATCAGAAATCTTTTTAAGTGTCTTAACACCTTTCATAACAATGAATAATCGATTTTGTGAATCGGATGGTTCTTCTAGTAATTTCTCTGCTGCGCGTTTGGCAGATATTATGCTGAGTTTTACTGTTTTTGGACAAGCCATCTTCAATGCAACTTGTTGAATTTCATCTTGTGAAGCTCCATCATCAACGACAACAATTTTTGTTGCATTCAATGTACTAGCCCATACTGCTGCTACTTGTGCATGCACTAATCTTTCATCAATTCTTACATTTACTATTTCCATAACTATCAACTCCTACGCATTCATCATAGCTATCAAAAACTCTTGTGTCAATCATTATTAAAAGAAGTATAATTAAATTAGGTGATGATAATGTCTGATTATAAAGTATCAACGTTTAATTTAAAAAACGATATGCCACTGACACGTAAGTTTTTAAAGTGGATGACAAGAAGAGATGCTGTTGTGAAATGTATTGAGAAAATTAATGCTGATATCTTGGGAGTACAAGAGTTAACTGATGAAATGTTGGATACAGTCTCAACCTTAAAAAAAACCTATAGTAAAGTAGGTCTACCCAGAAATAAAAATCCCAAAAGCAATAGCGAAAGAACTGATATCTTCTATAAAACAAGTCGCTTTACTTGTATTGCATCAAAGACTTTTTGGTTATCTAATAATCCCGATAAACCTGGAAGTAAATTATTCTTAAGTCCTTTTCCTCGTATTTGTACATATGCCATGTTGCAAGATAAACAAACAGGTGAAATAGTAAATGTTTATAACACACACCTTGATCATCTTTTTTCATATACCCGAAGTAAAGAAGCTGAAATCCTAATTAAACAATTACATCTACTTGGGGCAACAAAAAATGTTATTCTTTTAGGTGATTTGAATACTAATTCAGATTCAAATACAGTCAAAAAGATACTTTCAAATGAAATCATTCCATTAAGAAGTACCTATGCAAATACTCCTTCTACAAACACCATGCATTATGGAAATGGTAAACTTAAAAATAACGCATTACCAATTGACTATATATTTGTTGGTCCAGAATTTCATGTAAGAAGTACCCGAATTATTATTGATGAGTTTGAAGGTATGTATCCTTCTGATCATTATCCAGTTGTGACAATGCTAACTTTAAAATCTGACGATAAAATATAGTTTAAATCTAGACGAACAATTACTGTTCGTTTTCTTTTTGCAAATACCGAGAATTTATTCTATTAAAATGTTCTTCTTCCATTTTCAAAACTTGTTTTCGTATTTCAATTTGTTTTGTGGCTTTATCATTTGCTCTTTTTTCTAAAATAATATTGATTAGAACACCTAATGAAATTAATATTCCTCCATTAAAAGATGCATCACTAATATTTAATCCCATTAACATATCCAATGCTATCCCTGTAAATAGTTGTGCAACAAAAGTAAATATTGTTAATTTGAATGCTGAGAGCTTATATACCGTAATATTTGAGAGATAGACAACTGTGACACCAAATATACCACCTAAATATATAAAAGGCTCTAAAGACAATTGTACGCTCATAAGCGATGGTGTGTTATAGAAGACAAAGAATGCAATAATAATTGTAATCGGTAATCCTACTAAATGATTTACAAAAGAACTTGGTAACGCTCCTATCTTTTCCGCAAGACGTGCATTAATTGTTCTATTCAATACAACCAATATTCCTGCGCCAAATGAATACAGTATTGCTAATCTAGCATTTAAGACTGTATTATCAAGCATCAATAGAATTCCTAATAATGCAAATAGAAAAGTAATTACCATTGATTTATGTATTTTTCTTTTAGGCATTTTAAACAACCCAAAAATATCAATGAAGATTGAAAGGAGAATCTGTCCAAATAAGCCTAACGCTATAATACTGGTCATACTAATTTTTCCAAAGGATAAATTATTTGCCATTGTAATAAATACACCTACAATACCACCTAAATAAATCCACATCGGTTTTTGTTTGAAATCAAATTTCTCATTCCTAACGCTACAAAGTATAAATGAAAAGATGACTGCTACCACATGCAATATTATTGCCGCAA
>NZ_JAVXGL010000022.1:0-29934 GCF_036657415.1 Anaerorhabdus sp.
CGATGAAAAAAGTAGTGGTATTAGTAGGACCAACAGCTGTAGGAAAAACTTCATTATCAATTGAACTTGCAAAAGAGTTAAATGCTGAAATAATTAGTGGCGATTCAATTCAAGTATTTAGAGATTTTTCTATTGGATCGGGTAAAGTTAAAAGAGAAGAGATGTTGGATATTCCACATCATTGTATCGATATATTAGCACCAAAAGATAAGTTTAGCGTTGCTGATTTTCAAAAGATAGCGCGCGAAAAAATTGATGAAATATCCGCAAGAAATCATTTGCCGATGATTGTAGGGGGAACAGGATTATATATCAAAGCTTGTATTTATGATTATGAATTCAGTACCCAAGAAGAAGCAGATGAAGAAATTATCAAAAAATTAGAAGCAATGAATAATGAAGAACTTGTGATGGAATTACAAAAAATAGATCCTGAACAAGCACAAGCAATTCATCCCAATAATCGTAAACGATTAATTCGTGCTCTATTAATTTATGAAATGACTGCAATCACTAAATCAGATCAAATAGCGAGCCAAGAACACAAGCCAATCTATGATGCCTTTATAATAGGATGCACAATGGACCGGGCGACACTTTATGAGAGAATTAACGAACGTGTAGATATGATGGTTGAAGAGGGCTTACTCGATGAGATTAAAGGGTTGTTAGCACAAGGTGTTAATTTTGATGATCATGCGATGCAAGGAATTGGCTATCGTGAATGGCGTGCCTATTTTGATAAAACAATGACTAAAGATGAAGTAATTGAAGAGATTAAAAAGCATTCTAGACAATTTGCAAAAAGACAATATACATGGTTTAATAATCAAATGCCAATACATTGGGTAGATATGCAAGAACCAGATTCAATAAAACAACTCAAAAAGATGTTGGAAACATGGAGGAGTGAACAATGAGTAATGCACTTGAACGTGTAGAACTTTTAGTTGGTAAAGAATCGATTGATAAATTAAGAAAGGCTACAGTTATTATCATTGGTGTAGGTGGTGTAGGTTCATATGCTGCCGAAGCACTGGCACGAAGTGGAGTAGGAAAACTTATTTTGATTGACCATGATGTTGTAGCTTTAAGCAATCTTAATCGCCAAATTCATGCGACTTATAGTCGTGTTGGATTTTCCAAAACTGAAAGTATGATGCAACGTATCTCAACATACAACGACGCATGTACAGTTATTTGTGTGGATAAATTCTTTAGTCTAGAGGTAGAAAGTTATTTTACAGAAGATATTGATTATGTAATCGATGCAATTGATACAGTAACATCTAAATTGGATTGTATTGAACTCTGTCATCGTAAAGGTATTCCATGTATTAGTTCTCTAGGAATGGCAAATCGATTTGATCCAAGTAAAGTTGCACAAACAACTTTAGATAAGACAACCTATGATCCACTTGCGAAAGCATGTAGAGATATGGCGAAGAAGCGAAACATTCGCTATAAAATACCAGTGGTATTTTCATCCGAAATACCATATAAACAGAATCAAGAATTAAATCCTGATGGAAAAACTCGCAAAGAAAGAATTCCGCCCGCAAGTATGGTATTTGTTCCGGCAGCTTCAGGATTATTATGTGCGAGCATTGTAACAAGAAGTATTATGTTTAACCCAAAAAATTTGTAATCTAGAGAAAATTTGTTATGATTACTGTATAAAGATGATATCTATCTTGAAAAAAACCTATTTTCATACCGACAAAAGCGATGAATAACAATCAGTAAAATGAGAGTTTGATGCCTTTGTGGTTTCAAACTTTTTTGTTTTTGAAGTGAATGGAGCGAATAAAATGTTTAATGAAAATTCTCATGAGGATCTTGGGAAATTATTAGTAAAAGCAAGTCAAGGCGATACAGAAGCTTTTGAGAAGCTTTATTCTGCCACGGCATCGGCACAATATTACTTGGCTTTAAAGCATACTAAGGATGAATCACTTGCAGCTGATGTTGTCCAAGAACTCTATATCAAGCTTTTTAAATACATGGATAAAATTGAGAATCCACGTCTTTTCGTTGCGTATTTAAATAGAATGAATTATACAATATCAATGGACCTTGTAAAAAAGTATAAACGGGAGATATCAACTGATTTTTCTGAATCGGAAAATGACTTTGTAGATCCTAGAAGTATACACCCAAAAGAAAATATTGATCAAAATCTTGTTTCTATGGCACTAAATGAACTAGACGATAGTCTTAGAGATGTAGTGGTAATGAGGTATATAAATAAGATGAAGATAGATGATATTGCAGAATACTTGAAAGTGTCTAAACGAACAGTTTCGAGAATGTTATCAAAAGGTATTGAACAATTACGTAAAGAATGCAAACGTTTAAAGAACTTTTCGTTTTCTCTTGGGTTCTTTTTGACACCAACTTCACCATGGATATTAAAATCAATCGCTGATAGTGCAATGCCAAAAGAATTGTATAGCGAAGTGTTTACGAATGCTTGTAGACATGTGTATGGATTATCTGGGGTAGTTGCAACACCACTTGCAGCAACGGCAAGTACTAGCTTTTTTAGAAGTGTTTTCAAACGTGAAGCAATTAATACGTTTACAATTGTTGGAGGCTCAACAGTTATTGTGGCAGGTGCTCTTGTAATAGGTTTAGCGGCACCAGAGTTTAACATTAAAACGCTTACTGAAGGTGAATATACAAATACATATATGGAATATTCAATTGAGGAATTATCCGCAATTCCAATAAAACAAGTAAGTATATATAATGAACAAGGCGATTTAATTATGTCTGAATCAATTGATAATGGACATAGTTTAAAAATTACAGAAAATGGAGTATACACAGTTGTAGCAACGGGAGTAAATAATCAAAAAGACAAACAAACCTTGGTGGTAACACAAATTGATACAATTTCACCTTCGATTGATGTGTTTGATTATGGTAAAGGTGGAAATACAAAAATAATTGTTAGTGACCAGGATTCAAAACTAAATTTTGATTCAATAGAAGTATATACATTAGATAATAAGCAAATTCCGTTTAAATTGACGGTTAATGATAGTACTGAAGGTGAAATTACCTTCAGTACAACAGTGAATACCGATATCGTTATAGAAGATAATGCCAGTAATAAAATAATTGGACATATAAAAATTGATTAAATTTTAAAAAATGTGTCTCATTTCTTTGATTTATTCAGTCATAGTAGTGTAGATGGTAATAATGTCTACTACCAAGCGTTATTCTAATTAACCTGTTTTATGTCTAATTAAACCTGAAACAAGACCAAACTGAAATTATGGGGAATGAGGAGTAGAATTGCTTATTCTGTGGATTCTACTTTTCATTTTTCTCGTTCATTAGGTATTGAAAAACAGGTTAATGCTTTTTGGAGCTATCTAATATACGATCAAACCCTCTCCCTTGACTCTGTATTGGGTAGCTCCATGAAGTGTATGCAAACACTAGAAATGCCATTTTATAAATGGTATTTTTATATACTTACATGAAACCTGGATTGATTTATAGTCTAAGGTGATTCAGGTATTAAGATGCAAGACTTGTGAATCATTTTTCTTGTTGGTATAATAGAAACCCAGATAAATTATTAAAGTTTCAATTTAAAAGTAAACTTGCTATAATATGTCCAAAGAAGGGAGGCATATCATGATTCTAGAAGAAAGTCATTTTAATGAAATATATCACAAATACCAGATATTTGAAGCAGACGCATTAACAGATAGTTGTAAAGAAATGATTGATGTTTCAATTGAAGACTGCTATATGCTGACCACAGCAATAGTAGATATAACAGGAAATATAAATTTTGAAGTTTTGGCTATAGGTCCTTCGGAAGAAGAGTGTACAAAAGGATTAAATATTCTTGAGTCATTAGCTAGTTTTACATCTTTTGAGTTAGAGAAAGTTGAGTTTGGTATTATCGTACAACCAACATTTGAGATGCAAATAAAAGGTGCTGAAATATTCCAAACTGAGGCATGTACAAGAGAACTTGCACAAGTTAGAAGAACTAAAGAATTAGATGAATTACGGGATATTCACTATCCTGATATATTAAATGTTCACTTCTTAAGTGATGGTAAGTTTTATCGTTATTTGGTTGAAGTAAGTGAATATAATTCACGATTTATTGAAGGAAGAATGTTGAAAGAACCTGATCGAGATATTGGTGTTCACGAACATGAAGTCGTTGAAATCATACCGATTCTTTTAAATAATCATCTACAACTTGTATCAGCATCAAGTAATGTACAGGTAAATGATGAAGCTTTTGAAAAACTAAAAGAATTTGTGAATGAAATTTTAGAAGATTATCCTGAAATTGAAAAAAGGAAGAAATCATAAAAATGGTAATTCATTACCATTTTTTCTTGGAGGAAGACAATGAGTACACAAACGAGTAGAATGTTTACATGCCCAAAATGTGAGAAAGATTATGAAGTTATAACTTGGGATAGTATTAATGTTCAGTTAGACCCAGATTTACGCGAGAAACTATTTCACAATGAAGTATTTAAATTTGAATGTCCACATTGTCATTCAGTATATCAAATCGTATATCCGTGTTTATATCACAATCCAGAAGAGAAATTTATTGTATGGTTAGTTGATGATAAAATTGAAAATGATTTGAAAATAAAACCTGAAGTGCCATTTAGTTTTGCGAATGGATATACATATCGATATTGCAAAAAGATAATGGAATTTGTAGAGAAAATAAGAATATTTGAAGATGGTTTGGATGACCGTATTATCGAAATGGCAAAGATGTTTTGTGAGAAACAAATTATTGACTCAAAACGTGCTACACAAGAAGAAATAGCGTATACAGTCTATAATATGAATAAAGATGAAACGGTTGAAATAGTTACAATGGTAAAAGATGAAGCAATCCGAATGCAACTGAACTATAAAGACTTTGAACAAATGTTTTTAAATGAAGAAGATGGTTATGATGTGAATGACCGTGAATTTGTACGTGTTAATCGTGACTGGATGTATGAAAGAGCACAAGAAGCATTCAAGAAGACAAATCAATAATTTATAAAGAACTTAAAATAATAAAAAAATTACCGCTTTATACACTGGAAGAATGTTTTTCTGGATAAGTTATAAGTGGTATTTTTTATATGAAAGTAGAGGAAAAATTATGAAAATAGCACTTATTAATGAATTTTCACAAGCTTCAAAGAATGGCATCGTTTTGGAACAATTGAAATCAGTAGTAGAACCAATGGGGCACACAGTATTCAATACAGGAATGCAATGTGTAAACAATCCTCAAGATTTACCTACAGATTATACAGAAGAAAATCCACGTTTAACATACTTGAACATTGGAGTACAAGCAGCATTATTACTTAATTCTAAAGCGGCAGACTTTGTGGTAACAGGTTGCGGAACAGGTCAAGGCGCTTTGATGGCATGTAATATGTTTCCTGGAGTAAATTGTGGGTATTGTATAGAACCAACAGATGCTTACTTGTTTTTACAAATCAATGATGGTAATGCATTATCAATTCCATATGCAAAAGGTTTTGGTTGGGGTGCAGAATTAAATATTAAGACAATCTTTGAAAAAGCATTTGGCTCACCAAAAGCACAAGGATATCCTCAAGACCGCAAAGAATCACAAAATAGAAATGTTAAAATTCTTGCGGAAGTTAAGCGTCAAGTTGGAAAACCAGTATTAGAAGCACTTCGTTCAATTGATCCAGAATTATTAAAAGGATCTCTAACACAAAAATTCCAAGAATGTTTCTTTGCTAATTGCCAAGATGAAGAATATTTAAACTTTGTTAAGGAAGTTTTAGCTAAATAATGAAAGAAGTTATTTTACCTTCTTATTCGATAGGCAAGGATAGCTTTGATGCAATTGGAAAAATTAGTAGATTATATGGAAATAAAATTGTATTAATTTATGGTGAAAAAGCATTTGAAGCTTGTCGAGACAAATTAAACAGTTATATTAGAAAATATGACTGTAAGATTGTAAAAAGTTATTTATATGGCAAAGATGCAACTTATGAAAATGTAGATAAAATTATTAATGATGGTGAAATCAATAATGCAAATATGATATTTGCGATTGGTGGAGGCAAATGTATTGATACATGTAAAGTTATAGGTGATAAATGTAATATCCCTGTAGTAACTGTTCCTACAATTGCATCAACTTGTGCCGCTATTACAAAGATATCAATTATGTATACGGAAGATCATGTTTTTAAGGATATTTACCATTGTAGAAAAGCTCCAAATTATTGCATGATTGATACCGAAGTCATTATGAATGCTCCATTACAATATCTATGGGCAGGAATAGGGGATACGGTTGCCAAGAATATAGAAACCTATTTTTCTTGTCGCAATGATGAAATAGAATATACAGATGAATTAGCACTTCAAGTTAGTAATCTATGCTATGATTCAATAGTAACTCACGGAACTAAAGGATATCATGATGCAGAGGCAAAAATATTGTCAAAAGAACTTGAGACAACAATTCAAAATATACTTGTATCAACGGGTATTGTTTCATTAATTATTAATGCAGATTATAATAGTGCGTTAGCTCATGCGTTATTTTATGGATTAACATGTAGAAAAGAAATTGAAGAAAAACATTTTCATGGTGAAGTAGTTTCTTATGGAGTATTAATTCAATTAATCGTAGATAAACAATTTGATAAACTAAACAAGACAATTGAGTTCTATAAGACGATTGGATTACCTATTTGCTTAAAGGATTTAGATATTAGTAAAGATGATCCATTAGAAGATGTTTTGGAATTAACAATTCAAAATAAAGAACTAAATCATATTCCATATCCAATCACAAAAGCAATGATACGGGATGCAATTGATTATTTAGAAGTATAAACTAAACCTCGAAAGAGGTTTTTTATCTTATAGGAAAGTTCTCCACAATGAATAGGAATCCAAAATGAAACTATTGAACCCATCTTTCGTCAACAACTACGCAGTAGCATAGAAGGTCACTGAGTTTAATAGATACAAACTCTACGAGAACGGAGTTTGGAAATATTATAAAGGATCTTTAAATGATTTGTGAATAATAAAAAAACTTCTTTCGAAGTTCTTAATTCCATAATGTCATTAATGTGGAAAGTATAATAATACTAATAGGCATCGATAATGAATTAATGGCTGCATAGACAGATGTCTTACAATTTAATTTAGCTGAGAATGCAGGCATGATACTAGAAATAGGTGAGAATATAGATAGTATTAATATTTGTTTTCCAATAAGTGGTGCAGGAAAGAAATAATAGATGAGAAGAGCACAAATGATTAATATGCTATATCGAATAACACCATGGAGGATGACATCATTAAAATCTTCCTTGTCAATTTTTAGTTCAACCATAAGTCCGAGCATAATCATAATAATGACAATATTAGCACTTCCAATAATGTCGGCCACTTGATAAACTCCTTGTGGAAAATGAACATCAAGCATCGTTAATGAAATCATAATTACATATGTTACAAAAGGAACTGATGAAAAAATTCGTTTGAAGAAATCTTTGAATTGAAATTTCGACGATGTATCAAGTCGTGAAGCAGCACAAGCGTAGGTTAAGCCAGTGCACATGATCGCATTTCCTACATCAAACATACTTGCATAGAAGATTGAGGTAGCAGGATAGATTCCATTAAAGAAAGGAAGTACAAAACCACCAATATTGAAGCTGGAACTATTTAGCATAAAAAGTGCTTGTGTGTTTCTTGAACGTTTTCTAGTAAAAAAGTAACCTGCTGAAATCAAGATGATGTTCATAACGAGTCCTAATAAGATACAATAAATCCAATCGACGGAAATATAAAAACTTTCAAAGATTGATATAAGTACACAAGGTAATGTTAAGTTAATACTAATGGTTGAAAGCGTATGGAAATCTTTACTTTGTAATACTTTTGTTTTCTTTAAACAATATCCTCCAATAATAAGGAGTAAATAAGCGAGTGATTTAGTAAATATTTCACTCATACTAAATGTTGAATGCAGCTAGTAAAGCTGCAGCTCCTAGTAATGCGTAACCAAGCCAGGCAATAACTCTTTCTTTTTGATTGTAAGCTAATTGGCATTTATCTTTACAAGTGTTTATTCTTTTTGTGTATGTTGCTCTAGAATACATAACGATGATAAGTCCGATGACTAATAGTACAAATTTGATATAAGTCATTTGGATACCTCATTCATTTTGTCTATAGTTTCTTGCCATTCATAATTTCGATCAGGATGGAATGTGTAGCAATCTAATGTATTACATGAATCCATGAGTGCTATTTCTTCATTATCCAAAGTAAAATCAAATACTTCTTGATTGGTTATCATACGAGATTTATTACTCGTTTTAGGAAGCGGGACTATATTTTTTTGAAGACAATAACGAATTGAAATTTGGCCAACATCTTTGTTATGTTTTTTACCAATTGTTTCAAGTAGCTGGTTGCCATTCGATGCACCTCTCATCAAAGGTCCCCAACTTTCAACAAGGATATTTTTGCTTTGGCAATATTCAATAATTTCTCGCTGTTGATATTTCATGTGGAATTCTAATTGATTTACCATAGGGATAATTTTAGTATTGTTAAGTAAATTATCTAGATGGTGAATTAAAAAATTACTAACTCCAATAGCACGTACTTTTTTATCGGTGTATAGTTTTTCCATAGCTTGCCAGGTTTGTATATCCAATTCTTTCCAATCACTATGATGATTGACTGCAATTGGCCAATGAATCAATAATAAGTCAACGTAAGTTGTATCTAGTTTTTGTAGTGACTCTTCAAAGGAATCAAGCGTTGATTGATAACCTTGGTTTATATTCGCAATTTTGGTAGTGATAAAAAACTCGCTTCTAGGAATACCACTTTCCTTCATTGCGCGACCAATGAGTTCTTCGTTGTTATAGCCTTGTGCGGTATCAATATGCCGGTATCCAGCATGGATAGCATCTACAATAATCTGATAGCCTTCTTCGCTATTAGGTGTTCTATATGTGCCATACCCGATACATGGTATCTCTACACCATTGTAAAGTTTAAATGTATTCATTTTTTATCTCCCTATACATTTTTCAAATTCGGTAACAATATTTTCGTTTGTGATACATTCAGTATCTTTTTTTATGCAATGAATGAAATCTTTAAATAAACATACATCATAATTACTTTTGACTTTACTAACATCAGTATCATTTGAAAACAAAATGGAAATCTGAATTGGTGTATTACTTTTAATAAGATCCTCAATATATTTTTTATGAGATTCACAAGCTTTTGTGGGATTCAAGAAGCGAGTTGTGGTTGTTGTTTTTTCGTTCTTCCAATAAGTATCATTCGTTGATCCTGTAATTGTTCCATGAATAGTATTAACACAAAAGATATGAATACCGTATTTGCTAAATATAGTGACAAATTGATATTGAATTTTCTTATCTTCGTTTAGATAACTATTGAATAAAATTCGATGTACACCAAGTTCTTGTTTTATCCAAGAACTTTGACTCAAATTCTTTTTATATTTAAATTTAATATAGAACTCTAAAAAGTTGGAATATAAGTCTTCATAAAAAGTATTATTATAAATCTTGTACACAGCTATTGATTTATAAAGGAAAATTAAAAATAGTACAACACAGAATCCTGTAAAAAGCATCCAATCCATCGCTATCACCTCAAACATAGTATATAGGAAATATAAAGATAGGAAGATGTAAGCGTGTCAAATTAAAACGGTAATTATTCGATTATAAAAGCCCTGTATTAAACAGAGCTACTTAATTAATTTAAGATAAATTGACTTTATATCGTCAATGGTTATATCACAAAGAGAATTGGATGGACTGCCACTATCATAGGCATCTGTAGACATCTTATCAATAGACATGATGAAGCGTTCTTTATCTGTAATAATATCTTTTAGACTTGGAATGCAAAGCATTTGAAGAAGATTCTCTAATGCGTGAAAGAAGTTAGTACATGCAACTTCGTCATTTGTTGAAGTTGTACAATTAATTTCCCGAGCAATTGTTGCGAATCTATCTTGGGCAGCAACTTTGACATGTTCAAGACAAGCATACATCAATACTGCATTACTTAATCCATGAGGAATATGAAAGTTAGCACCGATTGGTCTAGACATACCATGAATCAATGTTACGGAAGCATTATTGAATGCACAACCAGCTTCAAAGGCTGCAAGAGACATTTGTTCTCGAGCATCGATATTTGTTGGTGTGTTAAAACATTCAGGTAAACTAATAAATATTTTTTTGATTGCATCCAATGCATATAAGGATGATAAAGGTTGTGCTTTCTTTGATGTATAAGCTTCAATTGCATGGCAAAGAGCATCAATACCTGTGGCTGCAGTTACTTTTTCAGGAGTTGATAATGTAAACAATGGGTCAACAATCGCAACATCAGGTAATACTTTAGGACCTTTTAATAACATTTTAATATCTCTTTGTGTGTCAGTTATTATTGTAAATTGAGTCGTCTCAGAACCTGTTCCGGCAGTTGTCGGAATAGCAATCATGAAAGGACGATTTTGATCGAATATTGTACTTGTATACTCGGATAATAATTTCTTTGATGAGGTAATCATAGCAATAGCTTTCATTGCGTCAATAGGTGAACCTCCACCTAAACCGATTAAGAAGTCACACAAATTCGATTTATAAACGGTAGCTCCTTCATTAATACAAGTATCGGTAGGTTCAAAATTTACTTTGTCAAAAATGGTGAATTCAACATTCTTCTCTTTTAAAATAGCTGTGACTGTGTCAATGTAACCGAATTTAATCATTGACTCATCGGTAACAATCATTGCATGACTTCCAGGAAATTGTAAATTATTAAAACAATCAACTAAAGCATTTTTTCCGACATAAATTTTGGCGGGCATTAAGAATTGATTACTCATTTATATCACCATGTATTTACGGATGAGCTTGCATAAATCATCATAACCATTCAAGAATTGGTTCATTGTATCTAAGAATGCTCCATAATGTTCAAATTCTGCTGGCAATAATCCCTCTGGTAAATAAGCTTTATTAAATTCCTCCAGTTGTTGAAGTTTTTGCAAGTATTCATCACATACAGGGTTGTCTATAGTTGATGATATTGTATAGAAAGATGTGTTGTATTTAAGTTGCCAATCGTATGGAATAGTCAAAACAATCTTGCCTCCAATGAATTGATTCCAATGATAAGGATTGCGATATGCTGCAACAAGTAATGTTGTACGATATGCCTTTTCTTGATAAATGCGATAAGCGTTTTTCACAACAGCTACTCCAGCCCATTCAAGAATTTCTGGTTCAATAAGAAGACCTTTCTCCTTACAGTCTTTCTTTAAGTAATCATCAACACGACCTGCCATAATGGTACAAACAGGATTCATTTTATCGATAGGTAATCCTTCTTTAATACGACGATTTAAACCACGTTCAACAGCTTCAGCAACAGCGATTGCTTGTGATACAGTAAATGAAACAGTTGCATTAATACTTATACCGCGATAGGTCATTTCTTCAAAAGCTTCAACACCTGCTTTTGATGTGGGAGCTTTTATTTGACTATTTTCAACAGTACTTGCAAGTTCAATAGCGTGATGAACCATTAAATCTTTATTTCTATAAAACTTAGCATTTGTTTGAAATGAAATACGTCCTTGCTTTCCTTGTGTTTGATTAAAGATAGGGTATAATTCTTTACTAGCTGTTTTACCTAATAACTTAATCATATCCCATGCAATTTCATCTTCTGTAGCTTGAGGATTTTCATTGATTATTGATTTTATTTGATTTTCCCATTGAGGTAATTCTTTTTTTAATACATTAAGAACAATGACAGGGTTAGTAGTAGCTCCTACGCCACCGTTTTCAATACAATATTTTAATTCTTGAACAGAGCAAGAATCATTCCATATTTCAGTCATAGGATATTGTTTCGTTGTTTCAAGTAATTTATTCATATTTTTCTCTTTTCTAAAATA
This sequence comes from Anaerorhabdus sp., assembly GCF_036657415.1. Classification (NCBI taxonomy): domain Bacteria; kingdom Bacillati; phylum Bacillota; class Erysipelotrichia; order Erysipelotrichales; family Erysipelotrichaceae; genus Anaerorhabdus; species Anaerorhabdus sp. The sequence goes on from NZ_JAVXGL010000022.1 coordinate 12,044, forward strand.
ATTAAATATTTATGGTTAAAATTGTTATAATGATAGAGGTGATACTTATGAAAATTAATCGTTTACAAAAATTGGAAGACTATATTAAACTTATTGGCACTGTCAGCAATGATGAATTGTGCAAAGAATTCAATATCTCACTTCAAACATTAAGAAGAGATTTAAAAATTCTAGAAGATAATGATAAGATTGATAAAGTCTATGGTGGTGTTATTTATAAAGATAAATCACTTTTAAATAGTGTTCAGACTATCGAAAGAAGAGAACAATCAAATTTAAAAGAGAAGAAATATATTGCACAAATTGCTGCAAGACTTGTAGAAAATAATAGTGTTATTTTTATTGATTCTGGAACAACAGCATGTCAAATCATTCCGTATTTAACACATCATACAAATGTTACAATAATCACGCATAGTTTGTTAGTTGTGAATATGGTTGCGAAATTACCTAATCTAAAATGCATATGTCTGGGCGGATTATTGAAGGCAGATACGCTTAGCTTTGCCATCGATATAACAGACAATAGTTATCTTTGTGATAGTGCATTTATCGCAACTGTAGGTTTATCGAATGAAGGATTAACAAATACAGACATCGAAGAAGGAAAAATCAAGGAACATATGATTCAACGTTCTGAGAAAGTATATGTTTTAGCAGATCATTCAAAACTACTAAACAAAGGATTTTATCATTTTGCAGATCTTGAGAATATTGCGGGAATTGTCATAGATCAAAAACCAAATGATAAATTTATAAATCAATGTAATAAATTAGGCGTTCATCTCTACTATGAGTAAGAGCGCTTTTTTTATTACTTATTTTTAATCTACTATAAAAAGTCAGATTGTCAATAGATAAATGATAATGTTTTGTATATGTTGATAATATTTTGAATATATGAAAAGATAGGAATTTCCAATAAATTAAAAATTACCGTTTATAATTTACAATTAATTTGCGATACTCAAGTTTGTAGGATGGTATTCTACACTTGAAAGGAAGCGATAGACCTATGAATGATAAAAAATCAATGTATTACACACAAGTGATTTTGAAAAGTTTAATCGAATCATCAGATATGGTGACAACGGAACAACTAGCTGAAGAAGTAGGCTTATCAGAGAAAACAATTCGGACGAAGATTGAAAGTATAAATAATATCCTTATGGAAAATAATCTAGGTATAATTTGTAAAAAAAGACGAATCGGAATCTGGCTAGATGCAACTGATGAGCAAAAGCTTCAAATACAACGGCTACTCATTAATCAAAATTCATTTGAACATTTACATAGTGACCAATCAAGAATGTTTACAGCGTTGAAATATATACTTTCATTCTCAAAAAATAATCGATTAACCACGAACAAATTATCAGAAGAGATGTTTTTAAGTATACCAACAACACTAAAAATTATTAATGATTGTAAAGACTGGTTAAATTTATTCGACATTCAACTAAAAATCATTCGGAATAAAGGATTTGAACTTAAATGTAATGAATCTCAATATCGAATTGCTTTGAAACATTTTCTGTTGAAGTTAATATCTGATGAATCAATTGATGAACGTCTTAAATATTTCATGCCTGGACTTGATTTGGAAAAGGTGAAGAAATGTATTCTCGTCACTGAAAAAGAGTGGGGTATTGAATTTGCAGAGGAATCATTTAATGAAATCTATGCGTTCTTGTGTATGAGTATTACGCGACCAAATGTGAATGAGAAGTTTCATGTGGAAATACCAATCAATGAGCTACGGATGTTACAAGCATATAACGAATATAGTTTTGCAGAAGCGATACTCAAGAAAGCAGAAATTGAGTTCAACTCAAAGATTAATGCATACGAAATAGGATTTCTTTCTATTCCAATACTTTGTTCAAAAATGATTGATCCAGGATACAATGTTGCAGCTGAAGATATCATACGTAGGTATGATGAGACACTCCAAGATTTTGTAAGGAAAATTATTAAAGTAGTATCAGAAGTGTTGAATCGCGACTTAACTCATGATGATGTTTTATTTCATGGATTACTCATGCATATCAAACCAGCAATTTTTAGATTGCGTTATGAAAGAAGTCAAACGAATACGCTTAAAGGATATATCAAGAATGAATTTAAACATGCGTTTCGAGTATCATGGTTAATCTCAGTTTTATTTGAAGAACATTTTGACTTAAGGGTAACAGAAGATGAATTGAGCTACATTACACTGTATATACAATCAGCATTGGAGAGAAATGAAAAACCTGTAGAAATTGTATTAGTTACACGAACTTCAATGGGTGTTAACCAAATGTTGTGCGATAAAATTAAACGTGCCTTCGTTCAAATTGCAAATATAAAAGTTGTTAGTGTGCACGATTTTAAAATCGAAAATTATAGAAATACAGATCTTATAATTACAACACAATTAATTTTGAATAAAGATAATCGTGTCGTAGAAATTGATGAATTATTATCTGATAATTCAATAAAGAAAATCAAATATGCAATTGATAATTTAAAGAGAGATCAAAATTTAATCGTTGGAAAGTTTGATTTAATTTGTCACTCGCTTTTTGATCCAGAGTTAATTTATACACACTTGGATATCAATGATAAATCAAAGCTCTTGAAATTCTTATGTGATAACTTAGTAAAAAAGGGGTTTGTTACAAAGAAATATTATCAAACAGTTATGGATCGTGAATATGCAACACCAACATCAATTGGAAATATGGTTGCGATACCTCATGGTGATCAAAACGAAATCAATGAAGCAAAGATTGTGATTGTAACATTAAAGGAACCAATCATGTGGGATACAGAACAAGTAGATGTTATCTTCTTGCTTGTTGTAAAAATGACAAATGAATATGAAATTAAAAGAACACAATTATTTTACAAGCAATACATAAATTTGGTGAATACAGATAAAGAAGTAAATGTATTAAGAAGCTTTGACTCACCGGTAGAATTTTATAAATTTTTAGTCAAATAAATAGAGGAGAAAATATATGGCACTTAAAGAAATACTTAATGAAAATATTATTGATTTAGATTTGAAGGGTACAACAAAAGATGAAATTCTTAGAGAGTTAAGCGAAAAATTATTGGCAGAAAAATACATTTCAGATATTGATCAATTTATTAAAGATATCTATGTACGTGAAGCAGAAGGGGTTACAGGAATGGGGAATCATATCGCAATTCCTCATGGTAAAAGTGATGCAGTTAATAAAATTGGTATCGCAATTGGTAGAACAAAACATGAAGTTGAATGGGAAAGTTATGATGAGGAACCAGTAAATTTATTCTTCTTGTTCTGTGTGAGTAATGATAATGATTTTGCTAAAAATCATATGATGTTATTAGCTGAATTAGCGGGTAAGTTAGGAAATGATGCAAGAGTTGAAAAACTACAATCAGTTTCATCAAAAGATGAATTGATAAATCTACTTTGCGATTAATTGATTAAAAATTACCGCTTTATAATTCCCGAAGTTATTAGAGTCAAGTAAATGAATCATGTTAATTTATTATCAAGCTTAGCTAACAAAAACAAAAGAAAGTTGAGGTGAAAGAATGAAAATAGTAGGTATTACAGCATGTACAGCGGGGATAGCACATACGTATATTGTTGCTGAAAAAATTCAAAATGCAGCGGTTGAGGCGGGACACCAATGCAAAATTGAAACACAAGGAACAATTGGAGCACAAAACAAATTGACTCCAGAAGAAATTAGTCAAGCAGATGTTGTTATCGTTGCACATGATATTGCTGTTGGAGGCATGGAGCGTTTTGAAGGAAAGCCAGTCGTGGATATTCCTATTCATGTTGCCATGAAAAATCCAAAAAGTTTAATTGCGACAATTGAAAAAAAATTAGAAAACAAATAAAAAGAAAAGGGGTAAGTTATTATGAAAAAATTGAATCTTAAAAAACATATGATGACTGGTATCTCTTATATGATCCCAATGGTAGTTGTTGGGGGAATACTAGGAGCTATCGCAAAAGCATATAACTATGATATCGGTAACATGGGACCTGAAGCTGGCGCAACAATCTTCTCAGCTTTGAATCTTTTAAATCCAGATCATTTCTTCTGGGCAATTAACTGGTTATCATCACAAGCAATGGGGTTTGCAGTTGCAGTTATGACTGCAGGGGTTGCATACTCAATTGCTGAACGTCCAGGTATTGTTCCAGGTTTCATTATTGGTTTCGCAGCAAATACAGGTAAAGCTGGTTTCTTAGGTGGACTTGTTATGGCATTCGTTATTGGTTACTTCATTAACTGGATGAAAACATGGAAACTTCCTAAGTGGATGGTTGGCTTAATGCCAGTTATGATTATTCCAGTAATCGCAACATTAGTTTGTGGTGTTATCTATTTCGTTGTAATTAATACACCATTCTCAATTGCAATGACTGCATTACAACAATGGATTATGAGTTTAAATGGTGGTTCTAAATTTATTATCGGTGCAGTAATTGGAGCAGGTATGGGATTTGACATGGGTGGTCCAGTTAATAAAACAGCGTCAATGGCAGCTAATGCTTTAGGTGCTGATGGAATCTATGGACCAATGTCAGCTAAGATTATTGGTGGTATGACTCCTCCAGTAGGTGTATTTATTTCAACATTAATCACTCCTAAAAAATTCTCTAATGTAGAAAAAGAAACTGCTAAAACAGCATTCCCTATGGGATTATGCTTCATTACTGAAGGTGTTCTTCCATTCGCAGCAGCTGATCCAGCTCGTTTCATTCCAGCATCTATGCTTGGTTCTGCATTAGCAGGTGGTATCGCAGTAGCAATGGGTGTTGAATCAATGGCAGGTCATGGTGGAGTATTCGTATTCCCAATGATGACAAATCCTTTATGGGCAGTCGTTGCATTAGTGGTTGGTTCAGTAGCAACAGGTGTTGTTTACTCATTAATTAAAAAACCTTCAATTGAAGGCGCTGAAATTGAAGAAGAAATTATAGACTTAGATATCAATATCTAATCGTTATAGAAAGAGGAATAAATATGTATGTATCAATGACAGACATCTTACAAGATGCTCATAAAAACAATTATGCTGTAATGGCGGTAAATAGTATTAACATGGAAATGGCTCGTGCAGTAATTACTGCTGCTGAAGAAATGCGTTCTCCAATTATCGTAAATATTGGTATGGGACAAATGAGAAAGCATGCACATGCTAATGTTATGGTTCCATTAATTAAAAAACTTGCTGAGGAAGCAAGAGTACCAGTGGCTCTTAATCATGACCATGGTCAAGATTTAGATTTCATTATTGACTGCATACAAAATGGTTTCTCAAGTGTTATGATTGACGCATCTTCACTTCCGTATGAAGAAAACGTTAAAAGAACATCAACAATCGTTAAGTTAGCTCATCCACATAATATTTGTGTAGAAGCAGAACTTGGACATGTTGGTCAAGCAGCAGAAGGTGACAATGACAAAGGTGATTTATATACAGATCCTCAACAAGCTAAGAAATTTGTAGAAGAAACTGGCGTCGATGCATTAGCGGTTGCTGTAGGAACAGCACACGGTAACTATCCAAAAGGATTTGTACCAACATTAGATTTTGAAAGATTAACTTTACTAAAGAAAACATTAGATATGCCATTAGTATTACATGGTGGATCAGGGTCTGGTGAAGAAAATATTCGTAAAGCAGTTGCTTGCGGAATTAATAAAATAAATGTTTGTACAGATGCATTCAATGTTGCTCAAGAAGCAATGCTTAAAAAAGTTGAAGAAAATCCTAAAACAGACTACTTAGAATTATGTATCACTGCTGAAAAAGCAATGAAAGAGTTTGTTAAAGATTATATCAAAGTTATTGGTTCAGATAATAGATACTTCTTTGGTGAAACTAAAGTAGTAGGACACGAATAATTAACTAAATGCACTTCATTAATTGATTATCTAATTAATGAGTGCATTTTTATATGTTTGAAGGATTAAGATTTATGATGAATAATTATAAAAAAGAAAAAAATATGCAGTATTAAGTGAGAATAGAACAGTAGAAATTTAAGCAAAGGAAAATAGTTGAAATAAACAGATGGATAATTAATAAACATAAAATTACCGGTTTTAAACGACTTAGGAAGATAGGCATAATTCGTAGTAAACTTCTATAATTTCATCATAGGAGGATTTACTTGTGGAATTGTTGAATAAAAATTATACACATGCAAAAAAGAGACCCATCAAAATAGTACAGTTTGGAGAAGGAAATTTTCTGCGTGCATTTGTTGATTATATGTTTGATATTGCAAATGAAGAAAACATGTTTGATGGTTCAATCGCAATTGTCAAACCAATATCTTATGGGAAACTAGATTTATTTGAAAAACAAGAATGCCAATATTCTGTTTTGTTAAGAGGGTTAGTTGATAAAGAAGAATATATAGAAAAGAGAATGATTACATCAATTGACTCAATTTATGATTGCACAGTTGATTACACAAGTTATCTTTCACTTGCCAGAATTGAAACAGTAAAATATATTGTCTCAAATACAACTGAAGCTGGAATTAAATGTGATGAAAATGATAAGTTTGAAGATAAACCTGCAAAAAGTTATCCTGCCAAATTAACTCAATTCTTATACGAACGTGCTGAAACATTTAACTACGATTATACAAAAGGATTAGTGATGTTGCCTGTAGAGTTAATTGATAATAATGGTGATGAACTTAAAAAATGTGTTTATGAGACGATTGATAAGTGGAAACTAAAACCTGAATTTAAGAGATGGGTAAAAGAATCCTGCATCTTTGCCAATACTTTAGTAGATAGAATTGTTACAGGTTATCCAAAAAATGAAAGTGAAGCAATTTGGCAACAAGAAGGTGTACAGGATGAATTGATGGTAGCCGCAGAACCTTTTGCGTTATGGGTCATTGAAAGTGATAAACCGATTAATGAAGAATTTCCATTAGATAAAGCTTTAGAAAATAAAAAAGGAATGAGTGTTATTTTTACAGATAATCACAAACCATATAAACAAAGAAAAGTAAGAATATTAAATGGTGCACATACATCATTCTCACTCGCTAGTTATTTATCGGGGAATGATACAGTACTCGATTCAATGAATGATCCAATTATTTTTGGATTTATGAATAAGACAATCAATGAAGAAATAATTCCTACATTAGATTTGCCAAGAGAAGATTTACTAGACTTTGCAAATCAAGTAGAAGGAAGATTTAAAAATCCGTTTATTCGTCACGAGTTATTATCGATTTCTTTGAACTCGGTATCAAAATGGAAAGCAAGATGTTACCCAAGTGTAAAACAATATATTGAAAAGAATCACGAAATTCCAAAACGATTAAGTTTTTCATTGGCAGCACTCATTTGCTTCTATCATGGCATAAGAAAAGAAACGGGATATTTAGTAGGAATAAGAAATGAAAACGAATATAAAATCCAAGATGATCAAGATATTCTTGATTTCTTCTATGAGAATAAAGATACAGAAAGTCTGGAGTTGGTTAAGCGTTTTGTCAACAAGACAAACTTATTTAATGATGTTGAGTTGAAAGATGAAAGTATCAATCAAATTAGTAAATATGTTACGGATATTGAGTTGAAAGGTATAACCGAATGTATCAAAGAGGATAAACTTCATGAATAAAAAATTCATTAAAATAAATGCCAGTGATAATGTGATAGTAATAGTAGATAATGTAAAAAAAGATGAAGTGATTGAGGTAGATTCGCAATCCATTCAGATTTTACAAGACACAACACTAGGACATAAAATTGCTTGTAAAAATATAAATGAAAAAGAAAATATTATTAAGTATGGAGAAAATATTGGGGTAGCTACTACAGCAATTAAAACAGGAGAATGGGTTCACACACATAATTGTAAAACGGTTTTGAATGAACATGAGGAGTACTTCTATAATCCACTTCTAACTATGATTGGTAATGAAGAAAATAAAACATTTAATGGTTATTTAAGAAGCAGTGGAAAAGTTGGAGTAAGAAATGAAATTTGGATACTTCCAACAGTAGGTTGTGTGAATGGAATAGTGAAGGAATTAGAACGTAAAGCGCAAAGTTTACTTACTGATAATATCGATGCGATTGTTGCCTATAATCATCCGTATGGTTGTTCACAAGTAGGCGATGATCAAGACAATACAAGGAAGATACTTGCAGATATTGCATCGCATCCAAATGCAGCATATGTATTACTTGTTGGCTTAGGATGTGAAAATAGTGGAATAGCAGAAGTACTAAAATTTGTTGATGAAAAAGATAAAAATAAAATTAGAACAATGATCTGTCAAAATATTGAGGATGAAATCGAAACGGGATTATGTATTCTAAAAGAATGTGTTAAGGAAGCTAAACAAATTCAAAGAACTGAACAACCATTATCAAAATTAATTGTAGGGTTAAAATGTGGAGGCTCTGATGGATTATCGGGTATAACCGCAAATCCAACAGTTGGAATATTTTCTGATTTGTTAGTCAAACAAGGTGGATCAACAATTCTGACAGAAGTTCCTGAAATGTTTGGTGCAGAACGAAGTCTTATGAATCGTTGTAAAGATGAAGAAATATTTAAAAAATTAGTCAAATTAATCAATGAATTCAAAGATTATTTTGTAAAAAATAATTCACCGGTGTATGAAAATCCATCACCCGGCAATAAAGCGGGTGGAATAACAACACTTGAAGATAAATCACTTGGATGTACGCAAAAATCAGGAACAGCAACTGTCGTGGATGTATTGTGGTATGGCGATAAAATAAAACAATGTGGATTAAATTTATTGGAATCACCAGGTAATGACTTAGTCGCATCAACTGCACTAGCAGCAGCAGGAGCACAAATTATTTTATTTACAACAGGAAGAGGAACACCCTTTGCGTGTCCTGTACCAACAATTAAGATTTCAAGTAATACCCCACTTAGTAAAAAGAAAAATAACTGGATTGATTTTGATGCAGGTATCTCATTGAATGATAAAACACTAAGTGAGTGTGGTAATGATTTATTTAAAAAGGTAATCAGTGTCGCTAACGGTGAAAAAATAAAATCAGAAGCTGATGGTTATCGTGATATAGCTATATTCAAAAAAGGTGTAACCCTTTAGGAGGAGAGAAAATGAATAAGTTTAGTTTAGAAGGTAAAGTAGCATTAGTAACAGGTGCATCAAGCGGTATTGGGTTTGCATTAGCAAAAGGATTAGGTGAAGCGGGTGCAAAAGTTGTGTTTAATGATATTAATCAAGAGAACGTTGATAAAGGAATAGCAGAGTATAAAAAGAATGGCATTGAAGCAAAAGGTTATGTGTGTGATGTAACAAACGAAGAAAAAGTGTTTGAAATGATTCACTCAATTGAAGAAGAATTTGGTAAAGTAGATATTCTAGTTAATAACGCTGGAATTATCAAGCGGGTACCAATGCATGAAATGGCAAGTGAAGATTTTAGAAAAGTAATTGATGTCGATTTAACAGCACCATTCATTGTTTCTAAAGCAGTACTTCCAGGAATGATGGAACGTCGTAGTGGGAAAATCATTAATATTTGTTCAATGATGTCAGAACTTGGTAGAGAAACTGTGAGTGCCTATGCTGCTGCAAAAGGTGGATTAAAAATGTTAACACGTAACATTGCATCAGAATATGGTGAATATAATATCCAATGTAATGGAATAGGACCAGGATATATCGCAACACCGATGACAAATCCTCTAAGAGAAAAACAAGCAGATGGAAGTCGTCATCCATTTGATCAATTCATTCTATCAAAGACTCCAGCAGAACGTTGGGGAGAAGCAGAGGATCTAGTAGGCCCAACAGTATTCTTAGCCTCTGAAGCATCTGACTTTGTGAATGGTCATGTATTGTATGTAGATGGCGGTATTCTAGCGTATTTAGGAAAACAACCAAAGTAGGTAAAAACAATGACAATAATAAATGAAATCAAAAAAATAGGAATAGTACCAGTAATCAAGATAGATGAACTTGAAGATGCAGTCCCATTAGCGAAAGCACTGTGTGAAGGGGGAATACCGGTAGCGGAAATCACCTTTCGCACAAGTTTAGCGAAAGAAGCAATGCGACGAATTCATGAAGCCTGTCCAGAAATGATAGTAGGAGCAGGAACAGTAATAACGAAACAACAAGTCGATGATGCAATTGAAGTAGGAGCGAAGTTTATTGTCTCACCAGGACTAAACCCAAACATCGTGACCTATTGCCAAGAAAAGAAGATTCCAGTAGTACCTGGATGTTCATGTGCAAGTGATATAGAACGAGCATTAGAACTAGGACTAACAACTGTAAAATTCTTTCCGGCAGAACAATTAGGCGGATTAAAAATGATTAAAGCCTTGGCAGCACCCTATACGAAGGTAAACTTTATGCCAACAGGGGGTATCAATGCAGAAAACATCAAAGAGTATATGCAAGTAGAAAAGATTGTGGCTTGTGGTGGTACATGGATGATGGATGCCAAAGCAATAAAAGAAAAAGACTTTGATAAAATTAAGAAACTAACAGAAGAAGCAGTGAAATCAATGTTAGGGTTAACACTACAACATGTAGGTGTTAACGCAAGTCCATCAACTTCAAAAGAAGTAGCGAATCAATTTGCGACACTCTTTGGAGGAAGTACAAGAGAAACAACAAAGGGATACTTTGGAAGTGAATCAATCGAAGTCATGAATCAAGGTGGGGGCACACATGGACATTTAGCAGTAGGTGCCTATAATGTAGAACGAGCAAAACATTATTTTGAAACAAAGGGATTTAACTTTGATGAAACAACAGCAGAATTCGATGCAACAGGAGAATTAAAATTTATTTATATAAAAGAAGAAATCAATGGCTTCAAAGTACATTTAGTAAGGAGAACAAGTCGATGAAAATCATAACAATGGGAGAAATCATGGTAAGACTTTCAACTGAAGGGAATACAAGATTTAGCCAAAGTAGGTGTTTCGACGTTGTCTATGGTGGAGGAGAAGCGAATGTAGCGGTGTCTTTAGCGAACTATGGTCATGATGCTTACTTTGTATCCAAACTACCGACGCATGAAATAGGACAAGCGGCTGTGAATGCATTGAGAAATTATGGAGTGCATACAGAGTACATAGCGCGTGGTGGAGAGCGTGTAGGAATTTACTATCTTGAAACAGGTGCAAGTATGCGTGCAAGTAAAGTTATTTATGATCGTGCACATTCAGCGATTGCAGAGGCAAGTGAATCTGATTTTGACTTTGATACAATCATGAAAGAGGCAGACTGGTTTCATTGGTCAGGGATTACACCAGCAATTAGTGAAACAGCAGCTGTCTTAGTAGAAAAGGCATGTATTGCAGCGAAGAAGTACAATGTCACAGTTTCAGTAGACTTAAACTTTAGAAAGAAATTATGGACCAAAGAAAAAGCACAATCGATCATGAAACCATTAATGCAATACGTTGATGTATGTATTGGTAATGAGGAAGATGCCGAACTATGCTTAGGATTTAAACCAACAGCGAATGTGGAAAAAGGAGAAACAGGAGCTGAAGGGTATGTTGAGATATTTAAAGCAATGAAAGAAGAGTTTGGATTTAAGATTGTCACATCCACATTAAGAGAAAGCTATAGTGCAAACCATAATGGATGGAAAGCATTACTGTATGATGGAGAAACATTCTACCAATCAAAACGCTATGATATTGAACCAATCATTGATCGCGTCGGTGGAGGAGATAGTTATTCAGGGGGATTAATTCATGGATTACTAACAAAACAGAGTAAACAAGAAGCATTAGAGTTTGCGGTTGCGGCATCGGCATTAAAACATACGATTCCTGGTGATTTTAATCTTGTGAGTGAAGCTGAAGTTGAGGCTTTATGTCAAGGGGACGCTTCGGGTAGAGTGCAAAGATAATGAAAATGACATTTAGGTGGTTTGGTGATACAGACAAAGTGCCACTAAATTATATTAAACAAATTCCATGTATGAGTGGAGTTGTAAGTGCTATTTATAGTGTTCCAGTAGGAGACATTTGGCCAGAGAAAGAAATAGTTGAACTTAAAAATAAATGTGTAAAAGAAGGATTAGAATTTGAAGTAGTTGAATCAGTTCCGGTGCACGAAGATATTAAACTTGGAAAAGGTAAATATAAGGAATATATCGAGAACTATAAGAAAAATATTCGTCTACTATCAAAGCATGGAATTAAATGTATTTGTTATAACTTCATGCCAGTATTCGATTGGACACGCAGTGAGTTGAATCATCCTCTTGATGATGGAAGTAATGCATTAGTTTACTATCAAGAACAATTGAATAACATCGACATAAAAAATATGTCTTTACCAGGATGGGATGCAAGTTATACACCAGAAGAAATGATGAATCTTATTGATGAGTATAAAAAAATAGGTGAAGAAGGATTGTGGAAAAATCTAGAATATTTCATTCATGAAATTATACCTGTTGCAATTGAGTGTGATGTTAAGATGGCTATTCATCCAGATGATCCTCCTTGGAATATCTTCGGATTACCAAGAATTATTACTAGTGAAAAGAATCTAGATCGTTTCTTGGCACTTTATGATGATATTCATCACGGATTGACATTGTGTAGTGGTTCGCTTGGATGTACAAAAAGCAATGACATTCCTAAGTTAATTGCGAAATATACAAAGATAAAGCGTATTCACTTTGCACATATTCGTAATGTGAAAATAATAAATAATACTGATTTTGAAGAATCAGCACATTATTCAAAATGTGGCAGTCTAAATATGGTAGATATTTTAAAAGCGTATTATGAAAATGGATTTAATGGATATATTAGACCAGATCATGGAAGAATGATTTGGGGCGAAACTGGAAAACCTGGTTATGGTTTATATGACCGTGCATTAGGTGCTATGTATCTAGCAGGTATTTGGGAAACATTAGAGAAGGGAAGTAAGTAAAATGATTCCTTTTGAAATTAATTTGTTAAATAAAGTAGTTGTCATAACTGGAGCAGGTGGAATTATTTGTAATACATTCGCAAAAGCATTGTCTAAAACAGGTGCTAGGTTAGCTTTATTGGATATCAATGAAGAAGCAGTATTACAACTGGAAAAAGAGATAAATGAAGCTGGTGGAACTTCCCAAGCATATAAATGCAATGTTTTATCAAGTGATTCATTAAAGAAAATTCATGAAGAAATTGTAAAGAACTTAGGACCATGCGATATCTTAATTAATGGTGCAGGTGGTAATAATCCAAAAGCAACAACCGATGATGAATATTTGGATAGAAATAAGATGAATGAATTAAAAACATTCTATGATTTAGATGAAGATGGAATACGTTTTGTATTTGATCTTAACTTCATGGGAACTTTATTACCAACACAAATCTTTTCAAAAGATATGTTGGGGAAGGAAGGCTGTAGTGTTATTAATATATCAAGTATGAATGCATATACACCATTAACGAAAATACCAGCATATAGTGCAGCTAAGGCGGGTATTAGTAATTTTACACAATGGCTAGCTGTTTACTTTAAAAATGAGAACATTCGTTGTAATGCAATCGCACCTGGATTTTTTGTGACAAAACAAAATGAAAAGATGTTGTTTAATGATTTAGGAGAACCAACAGAAAGAACAAAGAAAATTCTTAGTAATACACCGATGAATCGCTTTGGTAAAATTGATGAATTAGTGGGTACATTGTTCTTTCTATTGTGTAATGATGCAAGTAGTTTTGTAACTGGAGTAGTAATACCAGTTGATGGTGGTTTTTCAGCATATTCGGGAGTTTGATTTCACATAATATCACATAGAAGTAACACAACTATTTGATAGTGGTTTGTTATTATAATCGTGCAAGGATATCTTGCCTATACGTTGACCCCCTATCAATGTGTAGATATATTCTATCCCCTTATATATTTGAAAAGAAGAAAGACCTTTGGGTCTTTTTTCTTTGTGTTATAATAATCCTAGTGAGGACATAAAGATGAAATATATATTCTTAGATATTGATGGAACGCTCTATAGCCCAAAGATTAATGCAGTACCATATTCAGCAATGGATGCACTTAAAAAAGCAAAAGAAAATGGTCATAAATTATTTGTATGTACTGGAAGATCACTTTCAGCAGCCAAATTATTTTTGAACTTAGATGTTGATGGATTTGTATTTAGTGCTGGAGCTGTAGTCTATGTGCATGGTAAACGAGTACATGATAAAGCGTTTAGAAAAGAAGATATCGTGTTAGTAAGAAAATTAGCTTCATTGTTTAATCTTGGCTACTGTTTAGAAGGAAATGCAGGAGCATACTATGATGAAGTAGCTTATCGTCATATTTATGAATACTTCTCAGGCTCTGCTAAAAATGTTGAGGAAGGCATTGAAATTATGCGCTCAAATTGTTATTTTCCAATTGAATACTATGATGAAAATGACCGTGTTTCAAAGATTTGTGTGTATGCGGAAGATGAGCATATGATTGAGCAATTGAAAAAAGAACTTCCAGAAGAATTCAATTGTTTAACAACATTGAGAAATCCTAAAATTAAATCTCATTGTGTAGAAATTAGTTATAAAACTGAAACTAAAGGAACTGCCGCAAAAATTGTATGTGAAGCTTATGGAGCAACATTAAAAGATGCGATTGCGATTGGTGATAGTTCGAATGATTTCGAGATGATTAGAGATTGCGGTATAGGAATATCGATGGGTAATGGAAGTGAAGATATAAAAGAAATTGCAGATTATATTACTACAGATATTTTAGATGATGGTATTGAAAATGCATTTAAGCATTATGGAATAATATAGGAGGTATAAGGATGATACATACAGTAACACTAAATCCTTCGTTGGATAAAACAGCAAAATGTGATTCATTTGAAAAAGGTAATTTGAATCGTATTGAAATTACAAGCTATGATGTTGGTGGAAAAGGAATTAATGCATCAAAAACAATTCGAGCTTTAAATGGAGTATCAACTGCTTATGCTATTTTAGGTGGTGCAGTAGGTGCAACAATTAAAGATGTTTTAGAAACTAGATATATACCACTGTTTACATCAACTGTTGAACAAAATACAAGAATTAATTTAAAAGTGATTGATAAAAAAGGATCATTAACAGAATTTAATGAACTTGGTCCACATGTAGACAAGAAAAATATCACAGAGATTGTGAATGCATTAAAAGCCAATGTTAAACCATTAGATGTCGTGATTCTAGCAGGCAGTGTTCCAAATGGTATCAATAGTAATGTATATCAAAAAATGATTATTGAAGTTAAAAAACTTGGTGCACTTGTTATTCTCGATACATCAGGTGAAGCATTAATAGAAGGTATTAAGAGTTGTCCAACAATTATAAAGCCAAATCGTAGAGAACTGGCTGAATGCTTTGGCGAAGAATCATTAACAATTCCACAATGTATAGAAAAAGCAAAAGAATTAATTAAGACCGGAATTGTATTAGTTGTAGTTTCATTAGGAAAAGAAGGTGCACTTTTTGTCACAAAGGATAATGTTTATCAAGCACTTCCAATTCATGTCGAAACAAAATCATCTGTTGGTGCGGGGGATGCAATGGTTGGTGCTATAGCTTATGGATATGATCAAAGATATACATTAGAAGAAATCATGAAACTTTCGATGGCAGCCGCAACAGGAGCTGTTACCACAGTTGGAACGAAACCAGCTGAAGCTAAATATGTAAAACAAGTAATGAAAGCAGTCGTTTTAAAAAAGAAGTAAACGAAATCAAATCTTTATGATAAAATGGAAAAAGTACAATTAAATTGTGCTTTTTTTAGGGGGACTTATGACAAAAAATAGGGCGATAGTACTTACAATAATTTCTGCGTTAATCTATGGGTTCACACCAGTATTATGTTCAATGACATACGAGTATGGAAATAACCCATATTCATTAACGTTTTTCAGAAGTTTACTTGTTCTCCCAGTTTTGGCAGTCTTACTCATTAAGAATAAAATTTCACTTAGATTAAATAAAGATGAATTTATAAAGATGATGATTATCGGCTTATTTGGAGCGGTCTTCACTACGTTACTCTTATATAGCAGTTATACATATATTGGGGTCGGAACAGCAACGACACTTCATTTTATGTATCCTTTATTTGTATTGGTTATTTGTCATTTCATTTATCGTGATCATATTACAACAAGACAATACATTTCACTTGCACTAGCAATGATTGGCATTGTTTGTTTTATAGATTTTAATGATTTTTCAAGAATACAAGGTATTGCAATGGCACTGATTAGTGGAGTAACATTTGCGGTTTATTTAGTGGGTATTGAAAAAGCAGGATTATCATCGATGAATAATTACAAACTATCTTTTTATTTATCAGCTATTGTTAGTGTTTCATTACTTGTGTTTAATATTTTTTCAAATCAAATTGTATTCAATCAACCGGTATCTAATTATTTTCTAATGGTATGTATTGGATTGTTGGCATCATTCATTGCACTCATCTTCTTGAAGATAGGAATAGAAGAATTGGGAAGTACCCTTGCAAGTATGTTCTGTTTATTTGAACCAATATCATCTGTTGTGTTTGGTTTCTTCTTATTAAATGAATCGGTTGGTTTTATGAAAATTCTAGGGTGTCTCTTTATTATTGTGGCAATGGCATTACTCGTGATGAAAAAGAAAAAAGCATAATCATTTTTTGAAAAATGAATTTGCTTTTTTTTCAATAATTTCTTTTACATTTTGTTTTAAAAGAATAAGAAATTCTGGTGTGAAAACAAGTGGTGCAATGAACACAGGAATTTTTACAGTGTCTATTGGTTCATTTGAGATAATGAAATCAATATCACTTGCAGAGAAGTTAATAATCGTTTCATCAGTTACGACTTCTAAATTAGGAATATTATTTTTTAAGGTATGAATATTCAAATCTTGTTCAAAAATATTATTGGTAACAACATAGTAACAGACAAGTTTATTAATTTGAATTAATGATATATCTGCTAGCAATAAAGTGATTGTCGCAATTCCTGAAGAAGGTAACTCTTTATTCACAATTTCATTCATGATGGGATTTATTAATTTCGCTAAGTTAAATAATTTTGGATATAATACTTTAATTGTTTCTTCATTGGGATTATAAAGGTCATATTCAAAATTTGATTTTTGCATTACTTTTTCTAGGTATGGGAATAATTTAACTCTAAAATAATCTTTATCAAATTCAATCATATAATCTTGTAATGTATTGTAGAAAATATCAATGATTTCAAAGAGAAGTTTGGGATTACTTGATTCTTGGAAAGCGACTTCATAAGTAGAAGTCGAATTTGAGGATAGTAGCGAAGATAAATAAAGAATTTCATTATCATTTAATTGAATGCCAAACTTGCTGTTTAACTTCGCGTCATTTTCTTTCATAAATTCAAGAATTTTAACATTTTTTAGTTTTTTCTTTAGTTCGTGATTGATTGTGATTGTATAGCCTTTTTGAATTCTTTCAAACGAAATTAAGAAAAGTGTAATAATGCGTTCTAATTCACTATGGGTAATTTTAAACTTCGCAAAGTTTTCAACACTTAAGATAAAATTTCTGAGGTAGGTACGATAGTGATTATTGAAATCGCCAAATACATAATCCATGTAATTGATGATTTCTGGATAAGAGTAATAGTTTACTTTATCTTCTTTTAACATTGAAGTTGCCCAATCGAGTAGACATTTTCGTTTTCGTTTTTCTCCACAAATAAGTTCTATGCCGGTTTTACGTGTTTTTTCAATTTTAACATCATTTGTTTCAAAGAATTCTTCAATTTCTTTTAAAAATGCTTCAACTCTATCATTAGTACCAATTGGAACTGTTGACTTAA
>NZ_JAVXGL010000023.1:0-28109 GCF_036657415.1 Anaerorhabdus sp.
TTCATTTACTATACGACCATGAATATATTCAATTGCCCCAACATCTAATCCACGCGTTGGTTGAACAACAATTAATAAATCTGGACTACGGTCAATCTCACGAGCAATAATTGCTTTTTGTTGGTTTCCACCCGACATTGAACGCGTTATCGTTTCTTTACCTTGTCCGCTACGTACATCAAATTCATTAATTAATTTATCAGCATATTCATCAATTTTCTTAAATTGAAGAATTCCATTTTTACTAAAATCAGTAGAGTTATATCCATGAATGATAAAATTCTCTTTTAATTTGAAATCAAGAATTAATCCATGTTTATGACGATCTTCTGGAACATGCCCAATTCCTGAATCAATTTTCTTTTTAATTGAAAATCCTGTTACATCTTTACCATTAAGAATTATTTTTCCCGATTGCATGGATACTAAACCAGTAATTGCTTCAACAAGTTCAGTTTGACCATTACCATCAATACCTGCAATACCTACAATTTCTCCAGCATGCACAGATAAAGAGAAGTTTTCAACAGCACGTGTACCACGATTATTCTTAACACAAATATCTTGTAGTTCTAATACTTTTGGACCAATTTCAATAGCTGGCTTATGAATTCTAAAGTCTACTTCACGTCCAACCATCATTTCAGCCATTTCTTTTTCTGAAGTATCTTTTACAACAACTTCAGCAATAAATTTACCTCTACGTAGTACAGTACATTTATCCGCAACAGCCTTAATTTCTTTAAGCTTATGTGTAATAAGTATAATTGTTTTACCTTCAGCTGCAAGATTTTTCATAATTTGAATTAACTCTTCAATTTCTTGCGGCGTTAACACTGCAGTAGGTTCATCAAAAATTAATATATCAGCATTACGATATAACATTTTCAAAATTTCTACACGTTGTTGCATACCCACTGTAATGTCTTCAATTTTTTGTTTTGGATCAACTTCTAGTCCGTATTTTTCAGATAATTCTTTAATACGTTTAGATGTATTTTTAGTATCTACTGTTCCAATTTTTGTTTTAGGTTCAATCCCCAAAATTATATTTTCTGTTACGGTGAAGTTATGAACTAGTTTAAAGTGCTGATGCACCATCCCAATTCCTAAATCGTTCGCAACATTTGGGTTTGATATTTTTACTTCTTTGCCGTTAACTTTAATTATTCCTTCAGTTGGTTCATACAAACCAAAGAGAATCGACATCAATGTTGATTTACCAGCCCCATTTTCCCCTAATAGTGCATGTATTGTTCCACGTTCAACTTGGAGTGTTACATTATCATTTGCACGTATGCCAGGGAAGTCCTTAGTTATGTTTAGCATTTCTATTGCATAATCCATATTGGTACCCCTTACTAGCAAGGAAAGCCCTTGCAATCTAGCAACATTATACCATTATTCATCTTAAGATAAAAACCCAAATTGATGATTTTTTATTGTAAAATCACAAAAAAAAGAAGCACTTTTTCAAGTACTTCTAATTTTGAAATTCAATTATTTGTTTGTTCCGCCGTTAGGGATTGTAGGAACAGCATCAACTACGATTTCACCTGATTTAATTTTTGTAGCATAATCATTAATTACAGTGATTGTTTCATCAGATAAGTTACGTCCTGAAGATAATTCAGCACCTACACCATCGTTTTCAAGGTTGAATACAACAGTTCCACCAGCGAAAGTTCCATCAAGGATTGCTTTTGCAGCAGTATATGTAGAGATATCAACACGTTTGATCATTGAAGTAAGAATTACAGATTTTCCTCCATCAATTGTTCCGTCATTGTATTGGTCTTTATCTACACCGATAGCCCAAACGTCACCACGTTCTTTAGCTTCTTTAATAACACCATTACCAGCAGCTCCTGCAGCTTGGTAAATTACAGTTGCACCTGCGTCATATTGTTTAACAGCAAGTGTTTGACCTTTTGAATCATCGCTGAATGAATCAGCATAGTCTACCATGATAGTAGCTTCAGGGTTAGCAGCAAGAACACCTTGTTCATAACCTGCTTGGAATGCACCAATTAATGGTCCTTCCATACCACCAACGAAACCAACAACGTTAGAACCGTTAGCTTTTGCTTCAAGACCTGCAGCAACACCTACAAGGAAAGATCCTTGTTCAGCATTGTAAACAGCACTTTCAACGTTTGCTTGTTCAGAAACTGAATCGATGAATAAGAAATTCTTGTCTGGATAGTTAGCAGAAACTGTATCGATAGCTTCTTGGAATAAGTATCCTACAGCAATGATTAAATCGTAATCTTCATCAGCGAATGTTGATAAGTTAGGAATGTAATCAGAATCTGCAGTTGATTGTAAATATTTGATACATGATGCGTCAAGTCCTGCTTCAGTTTGGAATTTAACTAAACCTTCCCAAGCTGATTGGTTGAATGATTTGTCATCAACTCCACCAGTATCTGTAACTAGACCAATTTTAACTGGGCAAGTTCCAGCTGTTGCCCCTCCATCTGTAGCTGCAGGTGTTTCAGTTGGAGCTGGTTTTGATGAACATCCAGCTACAAGAGCTCCTGCAAGAAGAAGAGCTAAAGCACTTTTTAAAACTTTCTTCATTTCTTTTCCTCCGTTTTGTTTGGCTATCTGCCTATTCAAAATTTTACCGCGTATAGGCGTAATTGTCAAATAACATTATATTGTAATCAATGAAAGAAAAAGGCTTTTGTTACAAGGCTTTTTTACATTTTGTTTCTTTAATTTTGTATGTTTTATCTATCTATAAATGACATAATATTGAATACTATTTACATCATGAAAAACTGTATTCTAACGTTCTAAAAATTATTTCAAAATTAAAAAGACAACCTCTTCATGAAGTTGTCTCTATTTTTATTTATTGATTTTACGATCCAATGCGTTTGAAAAATCACGAGCACCTTTACCAAAAACTGAAACATTGTTAAGAGATTGTTGACCTTTATCCAATTTTTCAAGTTCACTCTTTTTAACTAAGTATCCGGTAACACGTACTACATCATTATTTGCAAGATATCCAGAGAAATAACGCATACCATTACCTAATGCACCACGAATAACATCTACTAAAGCATCTGGAGTCTTTGTCCAAGTATCTTCAAATTTAAAGATATCACCTACTCCTGTTGGGAAATATTTGTGGAATTGACATGCATGTTGAATTTGTTCAACCATTTGTGGTTCACAACCAATAGGAATACGAACACCTGGAGAATTTTCTCTACCATCACTATCAATACCTACTTGTGCATGTAAACGATAACGATGATTAAATGCTTTTGCATATTTAGCCTTATGAGCAGCAACTAATTTTTCAAGTTTATCCATAATCTTGATACCTAATTTATCAGCTACTTCATTATTACCATATCCTTCTGCAGGATCTTTGATTTTTAGTAATTGATTTACACATTCAGCAAGACCAACCATTCCTACCATTCCAGTGAAATTATCTAGTTGTACAAATCCTTCAGTAACTAGGAAATTAGACTTAAAGAAACTACTTGTTTCAACAATAAAAGCAATTCTATCATCCATCATTTTTAAAATCATTTTTGTATAATATGGTAATGTTTCTTTCAAGAATTGTTCAGGTGATTTTGCTTTTTTTGCCATTTCATACATTCTTAAACGAGGTAAAGTAAATCCTCCACCGCCCAATTTAAGACCGTTATAACAAGAAGCAATCGCAAAATCTTTACCCCAATCTGCTACATACATACGATAGTTTGCAAATGAAGGTTTTGCTGTCTTCATCATGCATTGCGCACATAACTTCGCAAATTCATCACTTGTAAGTTTAGGATCATATTTAAGTGTTAAGTTAGGAATTGCAAGTTGCATTTCTTCAGTCAATTCAAGAAGTAATCTTCCTGTAATTGAATCTTTAGGTCCAATATCTGCATGTACAAATGAATCTGTTAAAGTACGATCGATATGTGTTAAGAATAAACGTAAACACTTCTTAGCTTCTTCCTTAGAAACTTTCTTTACAAATGGTTCTAGTAAAGTATCTAAATCTCCTAAATACACAGGAAAAGTTGTGATTGAAGGAACATGCTTATACATAATTAATAAATCATTACAAGCTTCCCAAATATCTTTAGGTTTTGGTAGTCCTAAGAATTGGCTACCTTTTTTCATTAAGATTGAATAATCTGGACAAATATAACGTGGTCTAAAAGGTGCATTACCTTCACCTAAGTCACAAATAATTCCATCTTTTTTTGCTTTTTTTAATTCAGGACTAATTACAATTGTATGGTCAGTGTTTTCACCAACTTTTGCCAATTGTACAAGTTGTTGATTATACGTTAGTGATTCATCAGTAATAATTTTTAGTGCATCATTCATAAATTAATCCTCTCTTTTGATGTATACATCGCGTGGTTTTGACCCTTGTGCAGGTCCAATAATTCCTCTTTCCTCAAGGACATCTATCATTCTTGCAGCCCGATTATAACCAATACCAAATCGACGCTGTAATAATGACGTTGAAGCCTTTTGAGAATCTATAACATATTCCTTAACTTCATCATACATCGGATCATCTTCAATTTTCAAGACAGCTGTTGATTCATTGTTATCAACACCCTCCAATCGAATAAATGCATCTTCGAAGTGTGGTATATCTTGAGATGAACAGAATTCCGCAATTTTGTGGACTTCATCATCAGTAACATAAACTCCTTGTAGACGAATAGCTGAAGGCTCTCCAATAGGAAGATACAACATATCACCATTACCAAGCAAGCGTTCTGCTCCAATATGATCTAAAATTGTTCTAGAATCAATTCCACTGGAAACACTAAATGCAATTCTTGAAGGAATATTAGCTTTAATAATTCCTGTAATTACATCTGTACTTGGACGTTGTGTCGCTACAATCAAATGAATACCTGCAGCACGCGCTAATTGTGTAATACGTTGAATACTCATTTCAACTTCTTTACCTGCAATAGCCATCAAATCTGCAAGTTCATCAATAATAACAACGATATATGGCATTGCCTTAAGCTTTTCATCAGGAAACTGACGAATTTTTTCATTATAACTATCAATATTTCTAACTTGTGTACGTGAGAAGATTTCATAGCGTTCTTCCATCATTAACACAACAACTTTTAGTGCTCTTGATGCTTCCGCAGCATCACTAATTACCGGTCCAATTAAGTGTGGTATCTTTTGATAAGGTGTAAATTCAACTTTTTTTGGATCAATTAATAAGAGTTTAACTTCCTCTGGTGTAGTGCGAAGTAAGAATGAAGTAATAATTGTATTCATACATACCGATTTACCAGAGCCTGTAGCCCCTGCAATTAATAAGTGAGGCATTTTATGTAGATTACAATAGACAGGTTTCCCCATTAAATCTTTCCCTAAAACAAATAGAGTCTTAACCTCTTTAAGATCATTCGGCACAGTTTTAATAAGTTCTATCATCCGTACCGCTGTAGGTTCCACATTAGGAATTTCAATTCCAACAGCATTTCTTCCTGGAATTGGAGCCTCAATACGTATATCACGTGCTGCTAATTCCATCTTTATGTTATCCGATACACTGTTAATCTTGCTTACTTTAACATTTGAATCTGGTTTAACCTCAAATTTAGTTACTGCAGGACCAATATGTGTAGCAATAAGTTCCGCATCAATGTCAAAGTTACCTAAAATTTCAATTAAGCGTTCACCTTTTTCATTCGCTGCAACTTGATTCAAATTACTACGCTGACGAGGTCCAACAGGTTGAAGCAATGAAAGTGGTGGTAAGCGATATGCTTTCCTACTCCCTGAT
Source organism: Anaerorhabdus sp. (assembly GCF_036657415.1). Classification (NCBI taxonomy): domain Bacteria; kingdom Bacillati; phylum Bacillota; class Erysipelotrichia; order Erysipelotrichales; family Erysipelotrichaceae; genus Anaerorhabdus; species Anaerorhabdus sp. Next base: position 5,798 of record NZ_JAVXGL010000023.1, read on the forward strand.
GAACTTATATTAGATGTTACAGCCGAAGGGCTTGTAGGAATGCTCGCTTTTGGCGCAATAACTTCTTCCTCTTCCATAACTTCATTTGTTCCATCATTTTCAACATCTACAAAGATTGATTTCTTTTTATTTTTATCCAATGAACCAATTAACTTTGGTTTTGTGATTTCTTCAATGGGCTCTTCCTCTTCAACTTCAATGTATTCATACTCATCTTCATCATCATCTTCACGCCATTTACTGACCTCAAAAAACTTTTTAATCGAAGCTGCCGCTTCTTTAAAACTATCTAATGATAGGATAAGTATAAATGCAAGGATGAGAAGCGCTATAGCTAGAATCCACGTACCTTCTCGTGCAATAAGCACCGAAGTACCTGCATACAGAATTGCACCTAATAACCCTCCATTTGCAGCCAGTGTAGCATTCGTCTTAAAATACTCAGGTGTATTTGCAAGGAATCCTTTTAAAACATCCATGCCAACAACATCTTTTCCAACAAGAGTAGCTGACCACAATAAAATAGCAATCAAAATACAAAGCGATGCAACAATTGTTTTGCCATCAACATATCCCTTTTTCTTATGAAATAGAATAATAGCAGCAAGCACTATCCCAATGACACAAGCAGCATAATAGAAATCCCCAAACAAGAAACGTACGCCGTTGTTTAAAAAGATTCCAATTATACCAAGTTTAAATAACGCAATGCATATTACAACGATACAAACCGTTGAAAGAATATACATATACAGTTCTTGATCTTTAGCTTCCTGTTTCTTTGTTTTCTTTTTATTTTTTGCCTTTGCTTTAGCCATTGATATCCTCCTTATTCAGTAGTATTAATTTCCACAATAGCAGGCAAAATCATTGGTTTTTTCCCTGTTTCCTTTAATACATATTTACTAATACGATCACGAGCTTCCATACGGCAAGTCATGTTTTCATAACGATTTTCACGCACTGCATCATTAATGCAGTTTTCTAAAATATTTCCAACTTCTTTCATGATATAATCAGCATCTTTTAAATAAATGACACCACGACTTTGAATATCTGGTCCACCAATTACTTCTTTTGTCTTATGGTTAATTACAATACCAACAACAATCGCACCATCAGTTGATAACGTTTCTCTATCTTTAAGAACCATACCTGTTGCATCCAAGTTTTCTTTTCCATCAACAAATACATCTTCAAGTTTAATAAAATCGCTACTCTTTGTAAGTCTTCCTTCTTGGAATTCAGCAATTTGTCCATTGTCTAATACAAGAATCTTATCTGCTGTATATCCCATATCCAATGCAATATTTGCATTCGCTACAAGTTGACGATATTCCCCTTTTACAGGAATATAATATTTTGGTTTCAATAGGTACATCATCATTTTTAAATCTTCAATAGCTGCATGCATCGAGAACATACGTTTAGAATCAACCGCACATACACGAGCACCTTCTTTATACAAATCATTCTCCATCTTAGTTGCTTCACGTTCTGTACCTGGAACAGCTGGTGAGGCAATAATAATTGTATCTGATGGTCTGAATTCAAGTAACTCATCTTCCTTAATCGCAATTTTGTGAACACGTTTAAAGATATTAGCTCCATCTCCTGAAATCAGTACAACGATGTTTTCTAAGTCTTGATTAAACTTACTTTTTGGAAGTTCCAATCCTGCTGGTATATGATAATAACCTAAGTTTTCTACATCTTTTAATAGTTCTCGCAAAGCATCATCATAGAACATAATTTTACGACCATATTTATTCGCAAGTTCAATAACTTCAATAATGCGGTATAAATTTTGATGATACATTGTTATTACAATTCTACCTTCAGCATTTTCAAATTCTTGTTCAATCAGCGATGTAATTCGATGTTGTGGTGCTGAATGTCCAATACGTGTAGAGCCAACAGATTCCGCAAGAAGTGCTAAAACACCTTTTTTACTTAAATCAGTAAATTGTGTAATATCAGTTTTAAAAGCATCATTTTGTGTATCATAGTCAATAATAAACTCTGATGTATAAACAACATATCCTTTTTCTGTTTCTATCGCAATTCCAAAACCATCCGCAATAGATTGTGTCACACCAAAAGTACGAATATTAATTCCATCAATTTTAAAATTCGCATTTCTTTGAATTCGATGGATTTTCGCATTTGTAATATTTTCCTTTTTAAAGCGTTTTTCCAAAATAGACGCCGTAAGTGGCGCAGTATAAATTGGAACATTAATTAATTTTAATAAATTTGGTAATGCTGCCATGACATCATCATGTCCATGACTAATAAAGATTGCTTTTACACGATCCGCATTATCTACCAAATATTTGAAGTCCGGAATAATCATTTCGATTCCTAACTGCTCGTTTTCAGGATATTTTAATCCAGCTTCCATCACGAAAATCGAATTATTGACTTCCACGCAGTACATATTTTTTCCGTCTTCATCTAGTCCCCCAAGGGCAAAGATTTTTACAGTATTCATTATAGTTTTCTCCTTTTAAATCTCTACTTATTATACTTCAAAAGGCTTTTCAATACAATGAAAAGCCTTTATGTAATTCTTAATTATTCAACAACCTCACCATTAAGTGACCAACTTTTTACATCTGTAATTAGCACTTTTACAATATCGCCCTCTTGTACTTGGCTTCCCGTAAAATTTATTAACTTGTTTTCTTCACTATATCCACTATAGACTTGATCATTCTTTTTGCTCAATCCATCTACTAATACACGAACAACTTTACCTACATACTTTTGGTTATTCATATTTGAATATAGTCCAACTTTTTCATTTAATCGTTGTAATCTTTCAGACTTCACATCCATTGGCACATTGTCTTCCATCCGTGCAGCAGGAGTTCCCTCACGCGGTGAATAAATAAATGTATAGGCTAAATCATACTTACAATAATCAACCATATCTAAAGTATCTTGAAATTGTTGGTCTGTTTCATTAGGAAATCCAACAATGATATCTGTTGAGAATGTACAATTTGGTATTTTAGCAATGATGCGATCATAAAGTGATTTATATTCTTCACTTGTATAACGACGTCCCATAATTTTAAGCATGTCACTGTTACCTGATTGTACTGGTAAGTGAATGGCTGGCATTACATTATCATATTTGGCTATCACATCAATCATATCATCAGTAAAGTCCCAAGGATGAGAAGTTGTAAAGCGAATACGCGGAATTCCAATTTTCGCAACTTCTTCAAGTAAAGTTGCAAATCCATTTTCAATATCTAAATCTTTCCCATAAGCATTTACGTTTTGCCCTAATAAAGTTACTTCTTTATATCCTGTATCCTTCAGTTCTTGTATTTCCGCAAGAATATCATTCATTAAACGACTACGTTCTTTCCCACGTGTATATGGAACAATGCAATACGTACAAAACTTATCGCAACCATACATTATGTTAACCCAAGCTTTATGCTTCCCAAAACGCTTTACAGGCAAGTTCTCAATGACTTCACCTTCTTTTGAATAAACTTCAACCGTTTTCTCTTTCGTCATCATCGCATTATATAAAAGCTCTGGTAGACGGTGAATATTGTGTGTTCCAAAAATCAAATCAACTTGCGGATATTTTTTTAATAAAAGTTGGACAATCTCTTCTTCTTGCGCCATGCATCCACAAAGTCCAAACATCAAATCTGGATTTTTTGTCTTTAACTTCTTCAACATTCCAAGTTCGCCCAATACCTTGTCTTCTGCATTCTTACGAACTGCACATGTATTCAATAAAATGAAATCTGCTTCTTCATCAATGTCTGTTCTTGTAAATCCCATTTCTAATAAAATACCAGCAATTGTTTCAGAGTCACGCTCATTTGCTTGGCATCCATAAGTTCTTAAAAAGAACTTACGTCCTACCCCTAAATTTCTAGTAGGTTCAGGTAATTTGAATAAGTTATGTTCAATCTTTACCGTTTCTTTTGTTCTTATTTGAGCATCCTTCAATGAAGGCAAGCGAAAATTATTATTCTTAGGCATTTATGTGTTCTCCTATACTAAAATTACTAAGGAAGTATAGCATCCTTTAGCCCTTAAATCAAATAGAAGCACAATCATGCTTCTATCATTTTCGCAATTACAATCAGCCGTAAATCATCTCTATTTCTTACACAAGTCTGTAATGTTAAGAATTGATCACCATACTTAATTTCTACACCCGTATCATAAAATGACCGATTTTTAACATTTTCAAAATAAAGATTAAAATAATCTTCATCGTAATTTGTATGAAAATATTCTAACGTCGGATTATCCATTTCATAGTAAAAAACATTCGCAATTTCATACGTTCTTTGTTCATTCTCCAAATTCAAGTTTATGAATTTATTCTTTTCATAATTCTCTTGTTTTATTAAATTATACAATGGTCCAAAGATAAGTGATTCATCTTTGTATACATAGTGTCCATATAAAATAATATTATGATCCTCCATGGTATTTCGATAATCCATGAATACTGCACCATGTGTACTTTCTAGCAAATCCCAGCTTAAATTCAAATATTTTTCATTATCTGTCGCCTGTACAAATTTCTCGTTTAATAATCCCTCTACAAATACAATATCACCTATATAGTCAGAATTGAGCGCTTTATATTCATTCCATTTCTCATTAACATAAGCAGTAGTTGTTGGTGATACAGTAGGAGTTGAAGCAATATTATTATTTGTAGGCTTATTTAATGTAAATGCATAAACTAATCCTACTATTAGTGTAGTTACTGATAAAATTACAATGAGTAACCGATGCCATTTAATTTTTCTTTTCTTCATTTCAACCTCTTAATCATTAACATTTAAAGAAAAAAGCCACATGTGTGGCTAATTTTTATCTAACTCCTGTATTAGGAACTTTATATCCTGATGATGCTTTGCATGTTGGAACTTTATAAATTTCATTACCCCAACGGTCAAAGATGTTACCACATTTATCTGTAGTAAATGGCCCACCATCATCCCATGTAGAAGGTGTGTTTGGTTTATTTGGAACTACTGGTTTTGCATTACCTGCAGTTACAAACGCAACTACTCCATCCTTTTTCAAAGTAATTAAACCATTGCTATCTGTAGAAACTTCATAAAAAGAAGAAGTTATTGCACTTTGTTCATGACTAGTTACTTGAGCTAAATCAGTATAAATTGCTTTATCTGAATTTGTTGCTTCAATTTTTCCACTTATTTTTAAGTTTGAAGGAGTTGTAACATTTGTTCCACGTCCCAATTCAATACCTGTTGTTTGAGAAGCTTCAAATTTAACATCACTTACTTCTGCAGATCCTCCATTGATTAAAATTGCCCCATAGTTATTATTATCAAAAATCACATTTTCAATTTTAGTGTTACTATCCCCACCAAAAACTTGAATACCATATTTCGGTGAGTTTTTAAGAGTCATATTTTTAATTGTGACAGCTGCCCAAGATGTTAGTATTGTTTTATCACCACTAGTACCTGTATAAGTAGCTGTTAACGTTTTCCCTTTACCATCAAGAATTAAGTTTTTCTTGATTGCAATTGGAGCAGCAATATTTAAATCTTTTTGAATTTCAATTGTTGATCCTGCATCGGCTCCTAAAATAGCTTCTTCTAAGCTACTAAACGCTTTAACAACATTCCCATTAACTAGAACTAGAATATCCCCTTGAGGGAATGAAGGAGCAGCAATTGAAGTTCCATCTTTCTTAATATCAAATCCATTTTCTTTTGAATAATCAACTGTTATATTACTTCCTTGAGTAGCAGTTATAGTATTTTGACTTACTTCTTCAACTTGATTTCTATCAATATAAATAACCTTACTTAAATCATTTGATCCATCAACTTTTACCTCATCACCAATTTCAATTGTTGGTTCAGTTGTAACATTATTTCCTTTAGCAAGTTCAATACCTACACCATTACCGCCTGAAATAGAAACTGGTCCTTCAATAACTAATGAACCACCGTTTACCAAAACACCACTGTAAGCATTATTGCTGAATGTAACATTATTAAGAACGACTTTACCGCTATTAAACGCTTGAACACCATATTTTGGCGAGTTACTAATTGTTGCATCCATAATTTTTACTGTAACATTTCCTGATGCTGTTAAAATTGTTTGATTTCCTGAAGTTCCAGTATATGTCGCCTCGATTGAATTATTAGCACCATTTATTGTTAAATTCTTAGAAATTACGATAGGTCCATCAACCTTAGCATCTGCTAATAATGTAATTTCGCCATCAGCTGGTGCAGCTTCAATTGCTTGAGCAAGCGTAGCATAGTCAACACCATTTACCTGTGCAACATTTGTAACTACATTTCCTACATCTGCTGCTTTTTCATCCGCTACTACAGGTTCAACAGTTCCATTATTTGACGCTTCAGCTTCAGCACCTGTTTTATCCTCAATATTTACTTCCTCTTTTGTTGCATCTTGATTCTCATTTGTATTATTTTCTTCTACTATTTGTTCATTGCTTGCTGGGTCTGATTTTGTTTCTTCTGCATAAATGACCTGAGTTGAAGCAAACATAACAAAGAAAACTAGACTTATAATACCAATTTTTTTCATATGATTCTCTCCCTTTCAAAATGTGTAGGTTTTGAATTAAAGAAATCGTATGAATATTATACTCATTTCATCTTATAACGCCCTATTTTATTGACTAAATAAGTGTTTTTTCATTTTTACATTGACTAAATATTTCTGCTCTCATATAATGTTATTAGGTTAATGTCTTGTTTGCCATAACCTACACATTTTGATAAATTGTCAATGTTCGAACATATCTATGATATGTTTTTTTTGTTGTTTTCTTGCCTAACTCTACGATAAAAGGTTGATTGGGACATTCCTACATTTCTGCAGGCATTATGCAACGTTATTTTTTTGTTTCTCCATAAATAAACAACTCTATTAAAATTAGCAGGTTCATGCATTTTTGGCCTGCCAAATTTAATTCCACGTTTTTTTGCAGCTCTTATTCCTTCTGCTTGTCTTTGTCGAATATTTTCCCTTTCATTTTCTGCGACAAAAGATAATAATTGTAAAACTAAATCACTTATTAGCTCTTGAATTAAATCTCTGTCTAGTGTTGTATTCAGTAGTGGCATATCTAACACATTTATAAAAACTTGCATGTCTTTTGTAATAATACGCCATTGTTCAATTATTTCTTTATAGTTTCGTCCTAATCGATCAATACTCTTTACCACCAAAATATCTTTTGGTTTAAGTTTTGAAATCATTTTTTTGTAATTCGGTCTATCAAAGTTTTTTCCGCTTTGCTTATCAATAAATATTTTATCTATTTTAATACCCGAATTTTCTAATTCATCTAGTTGACGATTTTCATTTTGGTTTTTGGTTGATACTCTTACATATCCAAATACTTGCATTGTTTTCCTCCCGTTTATTTTAGATATTGTATTCATTTCACAAAAACACCTTTTTATATAGACTTTAATGACAATTTGAGATAATAACTGTAGTTTAGCATATACCTTTGTTTGACTCTATTTCATTAGCGTTATTCTATACCTAGTAAACACACATAGATACCAAACAGCATATTCTTCTAGAAAACAAAAAAGCCAGAATTAATCTGGCTTTTCTTTATTCTTTATTGTGTAATTGCTGCTACTGGACAAGTGCCTACGCAAGCACCGCAATCGATACAAGTTCCTGCATCACATGTTGCTTTTCCGTCGCCATCAAGTGATAAAGCTGAAACTGGACAAACACCTACACAAGCACCGCAACCGATGCAAGTATCTTTATTAACTGTAACTGCCATGAATAAGAGCCTCCTTTTTTACATGTAAACATTATAGCATATTGATTAGTTTACCTCAATAATTTGAGTTTTTATTTTAATTAATTTTCTGGGCGAAGTTGAATACGTTTTATTGCAATAGCTTTTCGTGTTGTTTCATCAACTTCAATAACTACACCACACAATAATCCATCACCTTTAGCAGGTGTATAATGCGTAAATTCACCATGAACTACATGACTTATAACTTCATCTTTATCTCTTCCGAGAATGCTGTCATAAGCACCACACATTCCTACATCTGTAATATATGCACTTCCTTGAACAACACATTCATCTGCCGTTTGCACATGGGTGTGTGTCCCAACCACGATTTGAACACGATTACGATAATGATGCCAAAATGTTTGTTTTTCAGCAGTCGCTTCACCATGCAAATCAACAAAGTAGATATCAGCCTTTACTCTACGGAGTAAATCATCCATACATTCATAGGGTGTTTTATCAACACGATCCATGAATACTTTCCCACACAAGTTAATAACCGCGATTTTCAAACCGCATACTTCTTTTACAAGATAACTTTTGCCAATATCCGTTGGTAATAAATTCATTGGTCGAATTAGATTTGGACAATCACCCATTGTTGTAAGTATTTCACCTTTTGAGAATGCATGATTACCTAAGGTAATTGCATCCACACCTAATGAAGTCAATTGATGAGCAATGCGGCTGGTAATTCCTTTACCGTGCGCCGCATTCTCTCCATTAATAATTGTGAAATCTATTTGTTCTTCCAATTGAATTGTCTTAAGATATTTTTCAAGAACTTGTCTACCGACAGATCCTACAACATCTCCTAAAAACAATATTTTCATTATTTCGCTAATTCATTAACACGTGTTTCACGAACCAATGTAACTTTGATTTGACCTGGATATGTCAATTCAGATTCAATCTTTTCACGGATATCTCTAGCAATTTTTATCATCTTAATATCATCTACTTTTTCAGGTTGTACAAGTACACGTACTTCACGTCCTGCTTGAATAGCAAATGATCGTTCAACACCTTCGAATCCATTCGCAAGTGTTTCTAGTTGTTCAAGACGATTAATATAGTTTTCCATTGACTCAAAACGAGCTCCTGGACGAGCAGCACTCAAAGCATCTGCTGCAGCTACTAAATTAGAAATTAAACCAATTGGTTCAACATCACCATGATGTGATTCAATTGCATTAATAACGATTTCATTTTCACCATATTTACGTGCAACTTTAGCACCAAGTTCCATATGTGAGCCATCTTGTTCAAAATCAAGTGCTTTACCAATATCGTGTAATAATCCTGCACGTTTAGCAAGTGCTTGGTTCAAACCAAGTTCAGCAGCCATAGTACCTGCGAAGTAAGCAACTTCAATACTATGTTGTAATACGTTTTGACCATAACTGTAACGGTATTTCAAACGTCCAATTAATCTAACGATTTCTTTATCAATCTTACCAATACCAAGCTTGAATACAGTGTCTTCACCTGTTTTTTGGATTATTTCATTCATTTCTTTTGTAACTTTGTTTACAACTTCTTCAATACGTCCTGGTTGAATACGTCCATCGCGTATTAATGTTTCAAGTGATAAACGGGCAATTTCTCTACGAATTGGGTCGAAACAGCTAATTGTAATTGTTTCTGGTGTATCATCAATAATTAAATCTACACCTGTAATTTGTTCAATAGCGCGAATATTACGTCCTTCACGACCAATGATTCTACCCTTCATTTCTTCACTTGGAAGTCCAACAACTGATACTGTACGTTCAATTGTTTCTTCTTGAGCATAGCGCTGAATAGCCAATGCTATAATATTCTTTGATTTGTCTGAAGCTTTTGATTTAGCTTCGTCTTCTTTATCACGAATATAAGCAGCAACCTCTTGTTCCATTCTCTTTTCTACAACTGACATCAATTCATTTTTAGCATCTTGTTCACTCATATGAGCAACTGTTTCTAATACAACGATTTGATGGTCAATTCTAGCTTGTAATTCTTTTTCCATTTTTTCTAGATTACTGAGTTTTTCGGCTACAAGTTGGTTTTTGTCATCAACTTGTTTCTCTTTAGCGAGCAAAGTCTCATCACGAAAATTCATGCTATCTTCACGACGTAGCAATTTATTTTCCATTTCTTGGATTTCTGCTTTTCTCTCTTTTAATTCTTTTTCAGCCTGCAATTTTAATTCGTAAACTTGTTGTTTACCATCTAATGCAGCTTGACGAAGAATACTTTCTGCCTTACTTGAAGATTCTTCTACAAGCAATTTAGCTTTTTGTTTTTCTCGATTTAAGCCTAATTTTCCTAGAGCAAACATAATTAGTATGCCTAGAAGTACCCCTATAATGCCAGATAAAATGGATGAACTATTAAATACCATAATAAATTCCTCCATTATTTTCCAAATTTGAAGTAAAACTTCATTATTATTATATATATAAAAGCATTTTTTCACAAGATAAAGCTATACTTATGCCCTTTTTTTCAGACTTTTACTAAAAAAACAAGATATTATTAACCTTGTTTTCTTTTTCTTTTAAACCACCAATAAACAATATACAATCCTACTAACGCCAAAATAATGACCATGATGTTCGTATATGTATCAAAAAAAGTCATAACTTCTTCCCAATTTGCACCTAACTGAACACCTAAGAATACCAATAATATGTTCCAGGCTAATGTTCCAATCGTTGTGAACAAAACGAATTCACCCATTGGCATTTTTGCCATTCCTGCTGGTATTGATATAATACTACGAATAACCGGTACACATCGACCAATTAAAGCACCGTATTTACCCTTTTTTTGAAACCAATTTAGAGTCTTATCTAAATCAGCTTTCTTAAATCCTAGCCAGTGTCCCCATTTACTTTCCATAAATTGTACAATTCTTTCTTCTGAAAAAATCGTACCAAAGTAATACAAGATAATTGCTCCAATTAATGCACCTATTGTTGCTGCTATTACAACTCCTACAGGAGTTAAATCAGACTTTGTTGTTAGAAATCCACTAAAAGTAAGAATTACTTCAGATGGAATTGGCGGGAAAATATTTTCAACCGCAATAAGAAATGCGATTCCTAAATAACCAAAACTATTTAAAATACTCAATAACCAAGCATTCATATTGTTACCTCACTTATAACAGTCTAACATGAGTAAAACTAAAATCAAGTAAAAAGGTGGTAAGCATTACCACCTTATCGATAGAAGAATAATCTATCCTCAATTGGATCAAATTCCTTTTCATCTGCAAGAGCACCTACTCCTCCAAATGGCATTTGTGCTAACAATTTCCAAGACTTTGGTAAATTGAAATATTCGTGAATCTTTTCATCAATTAAAGGATTATAGTGTTGTAAATTAGCTCCAATTCCTAATTCTTCTAAAGCTGTCCAAATTGCAAACTGTAACATTCCACTACTTTGGTTAGACCAAATCGGAAAATTATTTGCATAAAGTGGAAAACTTTCTTGCAACTCACTTACTTTATCCATATCTTCAAAATAAAGAATAGTACCATGCCCAGCAGCAAATCCAGCTACTTTATTATCTGTACCTTCCCATTTATCTTCTGGCACTTGTTTGTGTAACTCTTCCTTTACAATATCCCATATTTCTTGATGGTAGTTACCAAAAGCCACAACAACACGTGCAGTTTGTGAGTTAAATGCAGAAGGAACATTTAGTACTAATTCCTTAACTACATGTTCAACTCTATCATCACTTACTGGCATATCTTTATTAATTGCATATATTGATCTTCTATTTTTTATTGCTTCTATAAATTCCATAAAATCACATCCTCTCTTCATAATCATGGTTTTTATAATTTAACAATAACAAACTATATTTCAAACTCAAGGAAAGTGCTCACAAACTTTTAATATTAACATCTTGCATCATTTGTCATATTCTAACTTCGTTTTTTTCATTTATACTATAGAAAAGGAGATAAGAAGATGATTGAGAAATGTACATTTTGTGGCAGTGCTCATCTAGGTATTGCCTACCAACTTGGAAATGGGCAAGTTTATCCAGATGTTTATGCTTACCAATATCCAAACCGTGGTTCAAGTATCGAGCATATTATTTGTAAAGATTGTGGTGCTATTTTAATGAGCAGAGTAGTACATCCTGAACGTTTCCCAGCAGCTAACAGTGTGAAAATTGATGAACTTGAGGAAATAATTAATAAAACTGGTATTTTATTATGTAATGAAGATAAAGATATCCCTTCATTATCCAGCTTAGGTTATACAATGCCTGACATAATCGCCTTAATCCAGCATAAGAAAGTATTTTATTGTAAGCTATATAAGAAAAAATCAACCTATTTATCGGTTGATACATACTTGCATTTAAGACGTATTCTCCAACACCAACCTCTTACTGAATCTGAAATAATAATTTTAGACTTTATGAAAAACAAAGAATCTGTTGATAAAACTGAATTGAAAAATGCTTTATCTATTGAGAAAAAAGAGTTTGATAAAGCCTTTGATTCTCTATTGGAGAAGTGTTTAATCACAGCTATAGGAGGAAGAGAAATTAACCCTAACTGGTTTGAGTATTTATATTGTACAAGTGAGGTGTGGAAAAAGGGTATCGAAGGTCTTCATACAAAATCCAGCAGTAAAGAAATTTTATGGAATCGTTTTAAACCCTTCATGAATGAAAATCAATTTGAGAAGATGACAAAATAATAGAAATGCTTATTAATTAAAGCATTTCTATTTCTTTTTAATCAAAAATATTTTTTCGTCAAATTTACCGCGTTCATTACATTTCTTAATTCGCAAATTCTCTAGTTCCGTTTCAGAATACCCTTTAGTTTTCGCAAGAGCATATAGTACTTCCATAATGTCTGTAAGTTCTTCTACTTCTTCACTTTCAAGATATTCATTAACTTCTTCAACTAACTTTTTCTTTAATTCACAATTAAATTCTTCATCATTCAAAACACAAGTTACTGGTACTTCTTGTTGATTCATAATAATTTCCGGTATTTTATCACGAACTAATTTATTGTATTCCATATATTTCCTTTCATAGAAAAGGTGGAAGCATTTGCTCCACCTTAATTTTATTCTTCTTCTGCTACAGTAGCTTCAGGGGCATTGCTTCCTGTCGCAAATAATTTTTCTTTTAATGCAACCATAACTTCTTTTTCAATATCTGGATTAGCGATAAAGAATGCACGTACTGCTTCTTTTCCTTGACCAATCTTTTCACCTTTATAACTGAACCAAGCACCTGCTTTTTGAATGATATCAAAATCCGCAGACATTTGAATTAATTCAGCTTGACGTGATATACCTTCACCATACATCATTTCAACTGTAGCTACCTTGAATGGAGGTGCTACTTTATTTTTTACTACTTTAATATTTACTTTATTCCCAATTACATCTGTACCATTTTTGATTGCTTCACCACGTCTAACATCTAAACGAATTGATGAATAGAACTTAAGGGCACGACCTCCAGGTGTAGTTTCAGGATTTCCAAACATAATCCCTACTTTTTCACGCAATTGGTTAATAAAGATTGCTGTACAACTTGAACGATTCATTACACCGGCAAGTTTACGCATTGCTTTTGACATTAAACGAGCTTGTAACCCTACGTTTGCATCGCTCATTTCGCCATCTAATTCCGCTTGTGGTACAAGTGCCGCAACTGAGTCAATTACGATTAAATCAATTGCACCTGATTTAATTAATACTTCTGTAATTTCCAATGCTTGTTCACCAGAATCAGGTTGCGATAAAATTAATTCTTCAATGTTAACACCTAATGCTTTTGTATACATTGGATCAATTGCATTTTCAGCATCGATAAATGCTGCTCTTCCACCTGCTTTTTGACATTCTGCAATCGCATGTAATGCAATTGTTGTTTTACCTGAAGATTCAGGTCCATAAACTTCAACGATTCTTCCCTTTGGATATCCACCGATTCCCAAGGCATAGTCAAGGGCTATTGATCCACTACCAATCGCATCAACATCAACGTTTGCACGATCGCCTAATTTCATAATACTTCCTTTACCATATTGTTTTTCAATTTGTTTTAGTGCATCTTGTAATAATGCATCTTTATTAATTCCTTTTTCAGCCATTTTTAAACTCCTCTATTTATTTATAGTCAAAAACTATTTAATTCCTATTTACTTTCGAAAATATATTCTTTCATTTGATTAAAATACGATACTCCGCTTGCAAGTGAAACAAATGCTGCAAACCACAACACAAAATCAGAAACTGGTAAACGATAAATTTCAAAAGGCAAATTATTTAAAAGAATGAGGACCACACTCACCATTTGTAATACTGTCTTCACTTTTCCTAAATAACCAGCTGCAACGACTACACCATTTTGTGAGGCAATCATACGACAACCATCCACAATTGTATCTCTAAATACCATGATAAGTACTGGAACTACTGGAATAATACCTTGTGATGCAAAAAGTATAAACATTGTTGTCACAAGCAACTTATCTGCAATTGGATCGGCAAACTTACCAAAAGTTGTAATTAAATTTTTCTTTCTTGCAATAGCACCATCTAGAAAATCTGTAAAACTAGCCAATGCAAACATCACTAAACAAATTATATTCACAAGTGATATTGATACAAACCCTACATAGAACACTGGAATTTGTATATTAAACTGTGCATACGGAAATATCCAAACTAGCACAATAATAGGTATAAATAAAATACGTATAATCGTTAATCGATTAGGTAAATTCATATTCTCTTCTCCTTTTATCCTCTGCTTGAAATTATATCAAGTTTACAACAAATTGTAAAACAAAAGCGAAGAAAAAGAGACTTTTCAGTCTCTTAAATTTTCACACTCTGTAAGCCATGTTCTGTCCCCTTGCGGGTGGCAACCATTTATCTATACTTTGCAGTATCCTTTCATCTCTTCTTAATTAGATTTGAAAGATTCCCCTACCAAATTTGGGTTTCTCGCTTGTGGGGTTTATCTCGTTCCACTCTACTGGTTTCCCAGTAGACTTCGTCACTGTGACACTTTTAAAGGCTTTAACCATAGTTTCCCTTAGGTTATTGCTCAGCCGTTAGGTTCTTCACCTACCTAGCCTTATTCATTAAACTAGCACAAACACTACAGTCATCACAGACTGTGCGAGCATGGACTTTCCTCTAATATCTAAAATACCAGCGATTGCCCGAGCGTTAAATTTTATTCCTTATTGTAAACAACTTGTTCTAAACGTGAAAGACGTTTTAATATATCAAGCTGAGATACACTTTGTCCACCTTCATCTAAAACTCTTGCTTTACCTTCAAGTTCGATGATTTGAGCACGTAATGTTGCATTTACTTGTTCTAGTTCTGTAGCTCGTTCATGTAAAGTTCTTGCCAAATCTTGAAAAACTTCATAATCTTCTAGAACTAAATCCAAAAAGGAATCTACTTCAGTTGCACTGTATCCTTTAAAATCAACATTAAACTGCTTATCTAGGATTGTTTGAATATCTAGATTTAGTTTATTTGCCATAAAACTACCTCCATATGCTTTATTATGACAAACCAAAGACCATAAATCAATATATCTTCCAATTTTTGACTTCAAAATGTATAATAATACATGGTGATACTATGATACAATACCCTAATGGTAAGAAAATTAAATCAAATATTGATCGTACTCTTTCAGCGACAAATCGCGGAATGACTTTAGAGAATGATTTAAATCTTACTAATGAATACTATTTAGAACTAGGAATTGCTAATATTCACAAAAAACCAACACCAGTACAAATCGTAACTGTTGACTACCCTAAACGTAGCGCAGCTAAAATAACTGAAGCCTATTTTAAAGTACCTAGTACAACAGATTACAACGGTGTATATAAAGGAAAAGCTATTGATTTTGAAGCAAAAGAATGCTCAAGTAAAACATCTTTCCCTTTCGCAAGTATTCACCCTCATCAAATTCGACATTTAGAAAGTGTAATAAAACATGGTGCGATTGCTTTTATTATTATACGTTTCTCAAAAATGAATGAAACGTATTATGTTGATGCATCTAAACTTATTTGCAACTATTACGGTGAAAAACGCTCTTTACCTTATTCTTGGTTTCAAGAAGAAGGAATACTAATACCAATGGGTTTATGCCCTAGAATTGATTATCTTAAAATTATCGATCAATTTTATTTAGGAGGACAAAAATGAAACAGAAGAAAAATGCTTCAACACCCTCATCAAAAACAAAAAAGACAAATCGCAAAGTCAATAAACGTAATGTTGTTGCACTTGTAATTTCTATTATTGTTGCTTGTGAGATTATTGTTGGTTGTATAGGACTATTCGTATTAATCAATATGGTATCATCCTCACCAAAATTTGATATTAATCTTTATGACAGTAAAGAGTCATCTCAAATTTATGACCAAAATGGAGAATTAATCGCTGACGTTGGTAAACAAATCCGTTCAAACGTTACCTATGATCAATTGCCAACATCTTTAGTTGATGCCTTTGTAGCAATTGAAGACTCTCGTTTCTTTGGACATAGTGGATTTGATATCCCTCGTTTTGCAAAAGCAATGCTTGAAAACTTAGCTTCAATGAGTTTCTCTCAAGGTGGTTCAACATTATCAATGCAGCTAACCAAATCAACATACTTCATGGATGATGAAAGTGGAATTGGTGCACCGAAAAAGATTGAACGTAAAGTACAGGAAATTGCATTATCCTTGGAACTTGAAAGAAATACAAATAAAAAATCAATTATTGAAATGTATTTAAATAAATTGAACTTTGGTGGAACAGGTAATATTCGTGGAGTTCAAAAAGCAGCTAATTACTACTTCAACAAAGATGTTAGTGAACTTAATACTGCTGAATCTGCTATGCTTGCAGGAATCGTAAATGCTCCTAACTTATTCAATCCATTTAAATATTTAGATTATGCTACTAACCGTAGAAATACTGTTATCAATATGATGCTTCGTCATGGTTACTTAACTGAATCAGAAGCAGCTCTTGCTAAATCAATTAAAGTAGAAGATTTACTTGTTGATCCAAATGCAAAGCGTACTACAGATGATGCAACTTCAGAGTATGCATATCAATCTTATATTGATACGGTAGTTCGTGAAGTACAAGAACTTACTGGACTTGATCCTACTTCAACACCAATGAAAATCTATACTTATATGGACAAGAGCGTTCAAGCAGTTATGGATCAAATTCAATCTGACTCTTATGAAGGAATTGAATTCCCAGATGAATTAATGGAAATTGGTATGGTTTCTTTAAATAATCAAAATGGTCAAGTCATTGCCGTTGGTGGTGGACGTAACTATGGTCGTGGTGGTAGCTTATTGCTTAACCATGCAACCGATCAATATAAACAACCAGGATCAGCTGTAAAACCATTCTTAGATTATGCTCCTGCATTTGAGTATCTTGGTTGGTCAACAAGTCATGTTGTAACCGATAGACCTATCGCTTATCGTGGAACCAATAAAGTTATTAAGAACTTTGACGGCATATATCGTGGACAAGTTACACTTGAATATGCAGTTGGTAATTCATTAAATACACCTGCTTTACAAGCTCTACAAGATGTAATTGAAGCAATTGGCAGAGAAAAAGTAGTTGAATACTTACAAAATCTCGGTTTCTCAAAAGTAACAACTGATAACTTCGATGTCGGTTATGGTATCGGTGGATCAAGCTTCGAATGTAGTGTCTTCGAATTAGCTGCAGCACAAGCTGCTATGATGAATGGTGGAAATTACTACAAACCACATACTGTTCAACGAATTGAATTTGCTGATGGTCGTGAACCATTAGAACCTGTTTACACTGGAACACAAGTAATTAGCGCTGAAGCCGCTTATCAAACTGCAACATTAATGCAAGCTGCTGCAAGTCAAAATTATGGAAACTATATGCAAATTGTATCTAGAGGAAAAGATTATCCTATTTATGGTAAGACAGGAACTACCGACTGGGGTTCTGAAGGATTAGTCTTCAACATTCCTAAGGGAGCTGCCAAAGATAAATGGATGGTAACAGAAACCTCACAAGTGACCAACGTTGTATGGGTTGGTTATGAAAAAGGTGTTAAAGATAAAGATACTTACTTCTCAGGTACGAAAAGTAAAATGAATATCCCTGGTAAAATTAGTAAAGCATTAATGGATATTACAAGTGATGCTACAAAACCAGGACCAATTCCTCAACCAGAAGGTTTAGTTAGAATTGACCACATTTTGGGAACATGGCCATACGCTTCAGTAATTGCTGATATGGATCCAGCTTTCATTACAAGTGGATTAATTAAGAAAGAATTCGCAACACTAGTTGCTCCTGAATCTGCAAACGTTGAACAAATTAATGCATTCAATGCCAGTGGTGCTGCTGATGGAACAGTAAATCTATCTTGGGGTGCTTATCCAAATCCTGAACAACTTCAAGTTGCTTCAGATACAATGGATTTAAGTCTAAGTACTGGTAGTGTTCACGTTGAAGCTTGGGGCAAGAGAATCTTTGATTATACTTGGATTTTTGGACCTATTCGTTATAAAGCAAGAATTAGCGAAGGTGGAAACGTAATTAAAGAAATAACTAGTGAAACTGAAACTCATGCTGAAAAATTACAATTAAGTGGTGGTGACCATACACTTCAAGTATGTGGATTCTACGCATATGATTGGTTAGGAACACCAAGTAATGAAATATGTCAGGAAGTTAAGATCAATATTCCAATTGATATAACTACAAAAGAAGGATGTACTGCTGCTGGTAAATTCTGGTGGTCTACAACTAATACTTGTCTAGATAATGGACCTGATGAAACAACACAGGCTGGATGTAAAGAATTAGGCAAATATTGGTGGTCTACAAATACATGTAACGCTAATCCTGAACCTACCGCTACACCAGATACAAGTACTGAAGCTGGATGTACCCTTGCTGGTAAACATTGGTATAACAATACATGTAATGAAAAATCTCAACAAGCAGCTTGTGAAGCTAAGTCTGGTACATGGAACGATGCAACCAAGAAATGTACTGATGCTTCAGGTAATGAAATTACATTATTCATTCCTAGTCCTCAAAATAACGCTTTACAATCTTCAAGAAATTTATTTAATATCTAACAAAAAAAGAAATCAGTTCTATTGAATTGATTTCTTTTCTATTATCTACTTATTTAATTACTACCATGTTTTTCACATACGAATACTTGTAATGAAGTATCAAAATAAACAGTAGCACCATCAGGGCAAATACTTCCCTCAGCATTATTTAAAACTGTCGTGGCAACATTCCCGCTTGTGTAGGGTCTTAGTGCGAAATACTCACTGGTAAGAGCCTTCCTATGATCACTACAAACTTGTCCTTCACTTGAAGTAATTAACTTCATAACTTCTGGAGAAATAAGTAGTACCATGACAGCTAAGATGGCAATTACGACAACAATTTCAACTAAGGTAAATCCTTTTTTCATGTCTACTCAATTCCTTTCGCAGCCTTCGCTTTCTTGTCTGTACAAATTTGGACAAATGGACATTGATCACATTGTGGATTTCTAGCAGTGCAAAAATATCGGCCAAAGAAGATAAATAAATGATGAGCTCGATTCCACCTATCTTTATCAATTTTCTTCATTAACTTCTTTTCAACTTCTAAAACTGTATCATTCTTCTTGGCGAGATTTAATCGCTTTGAAATTCGTTCTACATGCGTATCTACTGCAATTGCCGGTAAGCCAAAACAAACTGACATGATTACATTTGCACTCTTACGACCTACCCCAGGAAGTGTAATTAGTTCATCCATCGTTTGTGGCATCTCACCATTAAACTCTGTGATTAATCCTTTCGCAAGACCTTGAATGCTTTTCGCTTTATTGCGATATAATCCTATTGTTTTAATACACTCTTCAATATCTTCTATATTTGCCTCTGCAAGTTTTTTAGGAGTTGAATACTTCTTAAATAATTTAGGGGTTACTTTATTTACAGAGACATCGGTTGTTTGTGCCGATAAAACAACTGCAACCGCAAGTTCAAATGCATTCTTATGAATTAACTCGCATTCAGCATTTGGATACATTTCTTCCAAAATATCTAAAATTTCATTCGCTTTCAACTTTTTTCCCCTCTTCTATCATTTTTACGGTGACTCCTTTTTCATTCCATGTTTGAAGAATTTTTGTAATATAGTTAAAATTAACTTTTTGATACATTGATGCTTCTTTCAATGCGTATACAATTAACTTAGAATCCATTGTTTTAACTAGATCACTTAATTTCATCATTTCGGAATTACTTAACGGTCTACCAAATTCTTCCTCAAACAATTCAAATAATGAAGAATTCAAGGCACTTTGTGTTCTTGAAACCTCAGTATCAAATAAACCATCTAATATAAAAGAAACTTTTTTATTCGTTGCACGAATTTCTAAATATTTTTTTGCAACTAAAATACTTAATACTTTATCGATTTCATCTTGATCACAACCAGTTTTCTTAGCTAAAATATCAATTGTAATCGGCAATTGATTTATATTAAAAAAGTCAATTAACAATACAATTAATGCTTCTTGCATCGATAATCCAAGCAATTCCAAGTTATCAAGCACCCAATCACGGTGATTTACGTAGTTTTGTTTATACCATTTCATGCATTTACCTCTTTTATTATTATAACGATTTTACCTCAAAATTGCACTCTTTAAAAAAAAATGATATAGTATTAAAACCGAGGTGATTAAAGACATGATAAAGAAGATATTAATTTCATTTATGTCCCTATGTTTCGTCGTAAGTATGTTTCTAGCATTCTATTGTTTCTTTAAACCTAGTGAAGCAGATACAACCGCAGTTTTAAGAGCAACTCCAATAATGATTATCCCTTATGGAACATTATCTGATTATTTAACAACTAGTGGAGACTCATCGACACACTATTTATTCTTCTGTAGATTTGATAGTGATGATTGTAATTACGTGCAAGATACTGTTATGAAATCATTAGACGCTGAACAAGGTAGTAATTTATTTGATATTATTGAATATGTAGATGTAAGTGAACTAGAAAATAACTTAACAATCAATCAACTTAAAGATGATTGGGGATTTAATACTTATCCTGCTTTTGTAGCAATTTCAAATAATAGTGGCGAACTAAAAGTTGAAAATTATTTGCAATGGGATAGTGAAAATCCAATGAGTACACGTGAACTAAAACAATGGATGGTTGACAATAAAATTTGGTCAGGACTATTCGAAGAAAAAGATGAAGTAGTATTAATGCCATAAAGAAGCTTATGCTTCTTTTTTTATTTATTCGCAAACAAAAAGAAAGCATAAGCTTTCTTTATTTTGAATAATTTATAATGAACCTTTCACACCAAAGTGCACTTCTTGCGGATGCCTTAATAGCATACTCTTCAAATGTCATTTCATTGTTTTCTTTATGTGTGATATCTGATAATGAACGAATAATTACAAATGGACAATTATACTGTCTGCATACTTGTGCAATTGCTGCACCTTCCATTTCAGCACATAAAGCTCCTGGATAATCAGTTTGAATACGTTGAATTTGATCTTCACGATAAATAAAACAATCACCTGTTGCGATATTACCAAACCAAACACGCTCTTTTGAATCTTTGGTAATTTCTTTAAGTACTTCTAGCATTGCTTTATCAGCTTGATAACAAGTTTTATCTTGATCAAATCCTTTAGGCCAATCATTATCTGGTACATCAATATCATGGTGTACTACTCTTTCCGAAATAACAACATCTAAGACTTCTTGTCTTGGATCTAATCCGCCTGCTGTACCAATATTGATTACACCATCTATATCAAAATGTTCAAATAAAATTGTTGTACTAATCGCGGCAGCAACTTTCGCAACCCCACTTTTCATAACCACACATTCAATTCCTGCTAATTTTCCTTCATAAAAATCAACATTACTAATAACCTTTTTTTCAATATCCGTCATTCGTTTTAAAATTTCTTCAACTTCCAATGACATAGCTCCGATAAACGCTAACATACTTTCCTCCTTGCGACAATGAAATACTTTTCGCCTTCACATACTCCATCATGTTCAAAATCAGTAATAACTTTACAATCAAATCCTAAATTTTCTAATTCTGGTAATATTTCTTCAAGTGTAAATACTGTCTGTATATGTTGTTCTTGTAATATTTTATCTTCTTCATAAAATGAGAAATGTTGATAAATCTTATTCTCATCGCTTTGAATTGTCCATTGATAAGGAACTTCAAGCATTCCCTCTTCAATATATAATTCTTTAAATTCATCAAGACGATCAATTGAATGCATATCAAATAAAAATACACCATCATCCTTTAAACATGATTTCACACTTTCAAACATAGAACGCACTTCATCCATTGATGATAAATAATTAATAC
>NZ_JAVXGL010000024.1:0-27965 GCF_036657415.1 Anaerorhabdus sp.
TTGAATAAGTCCATCTTTCATAACAACAATTCTTGTACCTAAAGTCATCGCTTCAGTTTGGTCATGTGTTACATAAATAATTGTATTGCCTAAACGTTGGTGTAATTTTGAAATTTCAGTTCTCATTTGTACACGTAGTTTAGCATCTAGGTTGCTTAGTGGTTCATCCATTAAGAATACTTTAGGATTTCTAACAATTGCACGTCCCATCGCAACACGTTGACGTTGTCCACCTGATAAAGCAGCAGGTTTACGGTCTAATAATGTTTCAAGATCTAGAATTCTTGCAGCTTCTTGAACTTTTTGTTTAATTTCTTCTTTAGGGAATTTACGTAATTTTAATCCAAATGCCATATTTTCAAATACAGTCATATGTGGATAAAGTGCATAGTTTTGGAATACCATTGCGATATCACGATCTTTAGGTTCTACGTCGTTCATTAACTTATCATCGATGTATAATTCTCCACTTGTAATTTCTTCAAGTCCTGCAATCATACGTAATGTAGTTGATTTACCGCATCCAGAAGGTCCAACGAAGATGATAAATTCTTTATCGCCGATATCTAAATTGAAATCTTTTACTGCTTCAAAGCCATTTTCATATTTTTTCCAAATATTTTTTAATGATAAACTTGCCATATTTTCCTCCAATGTTTTGTTAACTTTATTTTAGAATAAAGGGAGTATTTAAACTATTGTCATAAGTAACAAAAAAGCAGACATTTTTTGTCTACTTCTTATAAAATTGATAAATAAAGAAGGATAATTGAAATTTTGTCGCATCTTCAAAGCGCCGAATATCAAGACTTGTAATCTTTTGATACTTATCTAGGCGATATACTAGCGTATTGCGATGAATAAATAATTGACGTGAAGTTTCCGCAATATTTAAATTATTTTCAAAGAATGAGTAAATAGTCTTAATATCTTCTTCATTGTCTAAATCTTCCAAATTACCAGTACTGAAATCTTTGAATAATTGTATGGCATCTTCCTTATTAAGTAAGGTAATAATCTTTGAAATACCTAAATCTTTTGAGGAAACTACAGAACGATTAGGGCAATAGATACTTGCGATACGTTGAATATTATGAATAGCATTTAATGTTTCTTCAGTATCTGCGAGGGAATATATCTCTGAATAGAAGATTTTAATCTTTACCATCAGTTCGGATGTAATCATACTATAAAGGTTTCCACATAACTCATCAAAAGGCTCATGTGATGAAAAAATAAGTAATACTAAGTTTTCATAAGGTGTTAATAAGATATTATCTTCAAAAGAATTGCGAATAGTTTCTAATAAAACATTTAATTCATCACTATATTGAATAGCTGCAAAACAAAGGGATTTATCTTCTACTTCAAGGTATTTTGATAAATATCTGAGTTCATCCTGTTTAATAGAGTGATTTAATAATTTAATCAATAGATAATCGATATTAATTGAATCTTCAGAGAAATGTATAAGATTTTGACATGCAATGGAAATCAATTCTAAATCAGAAGCAGAGATGTTGTTACTAGATTGAATTGTAAATTCAGAGCCATTTATTTCAAATGAAATAGAATCACCATGAAAATCAATATCTGAGGTATAAACAGTGAAATTAGAATGATTGGTTAATGAAAAGTCACATTTATAATGTGATGCATAATCATTGAGCAGTTTTTGAATATTCAGTTTATTCATAGTTCCACCTATATTTTCTATCTTAATTTTACATGAATAAAATAAAAAGTGAATGAAATGTTGACAGATAGGAAATAATTAAATAGAATAGAGGTACGGACGTCTGGAGGAATGGTATGAATTATTTAGGATTAGATGAAGACTTACTTCGTAACAAAGGTGGCTTCTATGCTGCAATGGAAATTGAAAGACAACCACTATTGTGGAAACAAGTAATTGAAGATGTAGAAAAGAATATCTTGAGTATTGAAAAATTCTTGGAGAAAATAGATTTTGAAAATACTGAAATCATTTTGTGCGGAGCGGGAAGTTCAGCATTAGCTGCGAGTGTTGTGGAAAATACTTTAAGAAATAAACTTTCTTTAGATGTGAAAGTGGTTAAATCGACAGAATTAATTCTTCAACCTGAAGTTTATTTAAAAACAGATAAAACAGTTTTATTTGTTTCGTATGGAAGTAGTGGGAGCACACCTGAAAGTGTTGAAGCAGTTCGCTTAGCACAGAAATTGTGTAAGGATTACTATCAAATGTTTGTGTTATGTTCGAGCAAGGGTATTATTCCTAATCAATATAAAAATGATAGAACATTGTATATTCCATTACCATCAAATACAAAGGGTAATAGTTTTGCGGCAACTGCAGAATTTACATGTTTAATTCTTCAAACGCTTGCGATATTTGATTATAAGAATATTGAAGATTATAAGAAATTTGTGGATTATGCTGAGAAAGAAGCACGCGATATTTTTGAAAATAAAATAGAGATGATAAAAGAAATTTCTATGTTAGATACAATTGCAATGACAACTGTGGGTAGCTTAGAATATGAAGTTTTATCAGCGGAAAGTGCTTTGAAAGCAGTAGAAATGACAAGCGGTTTATTTTTGAGTAACAATAACTCATCAATAGAATACCGCCATGGTCCCAAGTTAATCATGAATTCACCAATACTTTGTTTACATTACATTTATCCTGATCAACTTATTTCAAAATATGACATAGATATGATGAATGAAGTAGCTACAGATCATTTAAAAGGGACAGTTATTGGCGTTGGATTTAAACAAGAAAGAAAAATAGAAACGAGCTATTTCTTTGAATTATCAGAAAACGATATGGTTTATAAAAAACCAGTATTAGGAACACTATTATATGCATTAGTTATGCAAGCGTTATTAGTTCATATATCTCTAAAACTAGGTATAAAAGTAGATTGGCCATCAACTGATGAACAAGTGCCTAAAGTTGCGAATAGAGTAATTATTTATAGAAGGGAGGAGTTGAATGGGGAAAATTAATTTAGTAAGAATTGATAATCGATTAATACATGGGCAAGTTGCTACGAACTGGCTTAGAAATTATGATTTGAATATTTGCGTAGTTGTGAACGATAAAGTTGCAGAAGACGAATTACAAAAGAATTTACTGTCGATGGCAGTGGGTGGATTTATGCCAGTTAGATTTCTTAGTGTTGAAAAAGCCTCAGAAATTTTGAAAAATGCAGATCCAAAAAGAAAAATATGTTTAGTACTTGAAAATCCAATTGATGCACTTAGACTTATTGAAAATGGGATACAAATACCATCTATTAATATTGGAAATTTACATATGAGTGACAACAAAGAAAAATTGTTCAAGACAGTTTATGTCGATAGTCAAGAAAAAGAGGCAATTAAGAAATTGATTGACCTAGGAATTGAAGTTGAGTACAGACTACTACCTGGTGATCAGTCAGTAAGTTTCAAAACAGTTTTGTAGAACAAAACTTTAAGGAGGAAGAATGAGTTTAATACAATCTTTATTAATCGCACTAGTAGCTGGTCTAGCGGGTGTAGATTATTATATGGAAGTTTTTCAAACCTATAGACCATTAGTGTTAGGAACAATTATTGGTGCAATTATGGGTAACTTGAGTGTTGGTTTAGTTATTGGAGCAACATTTGAATTAATGTGGATGGGTTTAATGCCAATTGGAGGAGCACAGCCACCCAATATGGTTATTGGAACAGTTATTGGTGTTGTATTTGCGATAGCAAGTGGTGAAGGAGCAGCTACTGCAATTGGTATTGGAGTTCCATTCTCTATTTTAATGCAAGGCATCGTAATTATTATGTATACTGGTTTTTCGATGTTCATGCCGGTTGCGGATAAATGTGCAGCAAAAGCGAATGATAAAGGTATTGCAGGAATTCAGTATGGAGCACTAGTAATGGTCTTCGTATTCTACTTTTTAGTAGCGTTTATTCCAGTGTATCTCGGAGCAGATAAAGCAAGCTTTCTTGTTTCATTATTACCAACATGGGTAGTAGATGGACTTGGTGTTGCAGGTGGAATTATGCCTGCGATTGGATTCTCGATTTTATTAAATACAATGTTTAAAAAAGAGTATATTATTTTCTTGGCGGTAGGATTTATTATGGTTACGTATTTACATTTGCCTATAATAGCAGTGTCTGCTTTAGCTGCATGTATGGCTGTTTATGACTTCATGATCAATAATCAAATAACAAAAGAAGAAAAAACGGAGGATGCATACAATGATGGACTATAATCAATATATAAATCAAAACGCAGAATACAAAGTAACTAAATCAGATTTGAATAAAGTGGCGTTTAGAACAATGTTAATAAATGCATCATTTAACTTTGAGCGTATGCAAGCAATTGGCTTCACGTATGCTATTAGTCCAATTGTTAATAAAGTTCATACTAATCCAGAAGATAAAGCAATGTCTTTAAAAAATCACTTGAACTTCATCAATTGTCACACATATGTAATTTCCTTAATTCTAGGGATTACTGCAGCAATGGAGGAAAAGAAAGAAAGTCCAGAATTGATTCAAAATCTAAAAGTATCTTTAATGGGACCTCTAGCAGGTTTAGGGGATTCTCTAATCTGGTTTACAATTATGCCAATTCTTGCAGGTATTGGTGTTTCATTTGCAATGGACGGAAATGTCTTTGGTCCTATCTTCTTTGTCTTAACCTTCAATATTGTAGAAAATCTTGTTCGTTTTGGTTTTGTACACTACGGGTATAAATTAGGTGTTGGCATTATTGATAAGATTAAAGATATTAGTGTCAAGGTTATTAGATCTGCTTCAATACTGGGTATGACAGTTATTGGTGCACTTATTGCATCTTATGTAAGTTTATCAACAAGTATGACAATCACTGCGGGACAAGCTGAAATCAATCTTCAAACAGATTTATTTGATGCGATTATGCCTAATCTATTACCATTGTTATATACATTATTTATGTTTTACTTAATTAGAAAGAAAAAAGTATCACCAATAGTATTGATCTTAATTACGATTGTTATATCTTTAGTTGGAGTTTTCTTCAAAATTCTTTAAAAATATAGCTGTTAATTCAGCTATATTTTTACTTCTTCATTAATATAATATAGAATAATAGATAAGTATAACAGGAGGTTTTAAAAGTGATTAATAAAAAACCAAGATACATCGTGATAATGGAGAGTGTACAAGAATATATTGCGAAAAATAATCTTAAGGCAGGAGATAAATTACCAACAGAACAAGAGTTGATTAATGAGTTTGGTGTCAGTCGTGCAACTGTTCGCCAAGCAATGCAAGAACTAGAAATTGAAGGTATTATCAAGAAAATTCATGGTATAGGTACATTTGTTGAAGAAGAAAGAATGAATATTCAAATGCAAGGATTTTTCAGTTTTAGTGAGGAATCAAAGCAAAGCAACGAACGATATGAAACTAAAATACTTGAGTTTAAAAAGACAAGAGATGTTCCATCTAAAGTCTTTAAAAAATTAGAGATTTCTGATAATAGTGAAGTTATTCTTATTGAAAGATTACGTTTTATCAACATGGAACCAGTTTTGTTAGAAATCACTTATATTCCTGCGTATTATTATAAGTCTCCCCTTCCTAAAAAATTTAACTATGACAGCTTATATGATTTTATTAGAGAATTTGGTGTAAAAAAGTTAGAAGGAAAAGAAAAATTACTTCCTTATTTAGCTACCAATGATGAAGCTAATAAACTACTTGTAGATAAAAAAACTCCGTTATTAAGATTTACACGTGTATTAAAAGAAGAAAACCCAGTTGAGTATTCAATTTCAATTTTAAAACCGGGTAAGGTTAGAATTCAAACGATAATAGAGAGAACATTATAAAAAGCAGATAATAAAAAATCTGTTTTTTTATTCATATGTTTTCTTTGAAAATTACATGATAGTCATGTGAGAGTGAAAATTAATAGAATACAGTAAGTGGGCATAATAACCTATACAGCAGAAAACAGAATTGGGAGTGGTGCTAAAAAGTTAGATATAATATGGATATCCAACTAAATTATAGAGCACGTATTGGTTTGCATGGATTACCAACAGCAATTGTATTAGCAGGAATATCTTTAGTAACAACGCTACCTGTACCAATAACGCAGTTTTCACCGATAGTAACACCAGGAACAATTTGTACGCCACCACCAATCCAAACATTATCTTTAATGGTAATAGGCTTTGCGAACTCATCTCCACGGTTACGTTCAAGGGGATTAATCGGATGAGAAGCTGTATAAATTCCAACATTTGGTGCAATAAATACATTACTTCCTATTTTAATAGAAGCACAATCAAGAAAAACACAGTTATGATTAATGAATACATTTTCTCCAAGTGAAATATGAATACCATAATCACAGAAAAAAGGTGCTTCAATATTTATAGAATGTGCATCACAATTAAACAATTCACTAAGTATTTCACATTGTTTCTTCTTATCAGAAGGCAAACAATGGTTAAACTGAAAGCATAAATCCTTTGCTTTAGCACGCAGGGCTACTAATTCAGGATCACCACCATCATAAAGTTCTCCTTGAAGCATTTTATCTTTTTCTAGCATAGGGAATTCCTCCTACAGGGTATTATAAATGAAAAAATGATAATTTTCATAGTCTCATCACAAAACTAACTTATATTTAAAAGAAAATGTGATAAAATAGAAGTACCAGATGAGGAGGTACTATATGAAACTTATCTTAGCAATTGTATCAAATGATGACAGTTCTAGTGTTTCATCAGCATTAACCAAAGAAAATTACTCTGTAACACGTTTAGCAACTACAGGTGGGTTCCTTCGTGCAGGAAATACGACAATTATTGTTGGAACTGAAGATGATAAGGTAGAAAAAGCGATTGAAATAATCGGAAATGAAAGTAAACGCCGTACAGAAATTGTTCCTTCAACTGCATCTTATGATATTGGAAGATATGCATCATTCCCTGTTGAAGTTCAAGTAGGTGGAGCAACAATCTTCGTAATTGATGTAGCACAATTTGTAAAACTATAAAAAGTGGGAAACCACTTTTTAATTTGTTTTGAAATGACTATTGACTCTACCACGATGGGAGAGTTTATACTTATGGAACCGATAAAGGAGGAAATAAGATGGAACACAATCAAATAGTTATAAAAGGATTATCACAGAATAATCTAAAGAATGTATCCTTGAATATCCCAAAAGAGAAAATTGTTGTGTTTAGTGGTGTATCTGGTTCAGGTAAATCAAGCATTGTTTTTGATACGATTGCAGCAGAAAGTCAAAGACAAATGAATGAAACTTATTCAGCTTTTATTCGAGGAAGATTGCCCAAATATAGCAAACCTAAAGTTGATTTTATTGATAATTTAACGGCATCGGTGGTTATTGATCAAAGTAGATTGGGTGGAAATGCACGTTCAACAGTAGGAACAATTAGTGATATGTATTCAGTACTACGACTTTTATATTCGCGGATTGGGACTCCTTATGTAGGTACAGCATCAACATTCTCCTTTAATGATCCAAATGGAATGTGTCCAA
The DNA here is from genome assembly GCF_036657415.1 of Anaerorhabdus sp. NCBI lineage: Bacteria > Bacillati > Bacillota > Erysipelotrichia > Erysipelotrichales > Erysipelotrichaceae > Anaerorhabdus > Anaerorhabdus sp. Next base: position 7,550 of record NZ_JAVXGL010000024.1, read on the forward strand.
CTTGTTTCGGGATTGGGAAAGTTGTTGATTTAGACATTCACTCTTTGATTCATGAAGATGAATGCTTAAATGGTGATATGTTGGATATTCCAGCTTTTCATAATGGAAACTGGTATTGGAAACAATATACTGAAAGTGGTTTATTTGACTTGAATAAAAAGTGGAAAGATTATTCAATAGCCGAGAAAAATCTAATGTATTATGGTTCTTACGAAAAAGGAGGACCTAAAGTAAATAAAAAAGTAGAGGGAATTTTTAATCATTTGGAACGTTTATTAATCAAACGTGACTTATCAAATTCAAGTGATCAATCAATTGCACGAATGAAAAGTCTAGTGATTGAATATGAATGTCCAGATTGCAAGGGGAAAAGACTTTGTGAAAAAACACGTTCTTGTAAGATTAATGGGTATAGTATTGATGAAATGTGCGAGATGGAGTTCACACAATTAAGAGAGGTTCTTCAAACGATTAATGATTCAAGGAGTATAACTTTAGTAGAGACATTGATTTCTTCCTTAACAAGAATGATTGATATTGGATTACCTTACTTAAGCATGAGTCGCGAATCAATAAGTCTTTCAGGAGGCGAAGCACAACGATTAAAGCTCGTGCGATACATGGGGAGTTCATTAACAGGAATGACATATATTTTTGATGAACCAAGTACAGGGATGCATCCTCGTGATGTCCATCGAATGACTGAACTTTTACGAAATTTACGTGATAAAGGAAACACAGTACTTGTGGTTGAACATGATAAAGATGTAATTTCAACCGCTGATGAAGTGATTGATGTAGGACCAATGGCAGGAAGAAATGGTGGAAGAATTCTATTCCAGGGAAGTTATGAAGGATTACTCAAATCAGATACATTGACAGGAATAGCGATGCGAGAAAATGTTTTAATTAAAGAAAATCCACGTTTACCAAAGAACTTTCTTCCTTTGAAAGATATAACAATTCACAACTTAAAAAATGTATCAGTTGACGTTCCCGAGAATGTACTTTGCGTAGTTACAGGGGTAGCTGGTTCTGGAAAATCGAGTCTATTTCGCGATGGTTTTGCGAAAGTATATGAAGAGCGAGTAATCATTGTAGACCAATCAGGAGTGATGGCAACTAATCGTTCAATGCCAGTTACATTTCTCGGATTTTTTGATGAATTAAGAAAGTTACTTGCGGATGAAAATAAAGTAAATGCTTCATTATTTTCTTTCAATAGCAAAGGAGCTTGCCCTACATGTAAAGGAAAAGGAGTTATTGTAACAGAACTTGTTTTCATGGATCCTGTTGAAACGATATGTGAAGAATGTGAAGGAAAACGATACAGTAATGAGGCTCTTTCTTATCGTTATCGAGGTAAAAATATTGTCGAAATTTTGGAAATGACAGCAGAAGAGGCTTTAGTTTTTTTTCAAGACATAAAAAAAATACACAAGAAAATTATGGCATTGAATGAGGTGGGCTTATCCTATTTATCGCTTGGACAACCATTATCAACTCTTTCTGGCGGTGAGTTACAGCGATTGAAACTTGCGAAGTATTTAGACCAAAAAGGAAATATCTATTTGTTAGATGAGCCAACAACGGGATTACATGCATCCGATGTTAAGAATATTATGAAACTGCTTGAACGATTTGTGGAACAAGGGAACACAGTAATTGTCATTGAACATAATTTAGATGTAATGAAATTAGGTGATTATATTATTGATATTGGTCCTGATGGAGGAACTGGTGGCGGTGAGGTAGTTTTTACAGGAACACCACTGGAAATGGCAACTTCATCAAATACAATTACAGCTGAATATCTACGCAAATCACTAAGACAATAGTAGAAGATTATTAAATAGTAAAATTTAATATGAAATTATAGTTGACAGTGAAAAGGTTTATAAGTAAAATGACAGTGTAGCGTGCTACTGAATAAATATCAGGCAAGAGCTCATTAGATTACAACGTAATTTAGTGGGCTTTTTATGTTCTTTCTGGAGGGTAAAGATGATTTTCGATAAATGGAAAAAAAATAAGAAACAAGAAATAAAGGCAGTATCAAAGGGTAAAATTAAGAATTTAGAAAATGTGAAAGATGAAGTTTTCTCTAAAGGGCTAATTGGTAAAGGGCTTGCGATTGTTCCGGAAGAGAATACAGTTCGCTCGCCAATAGATGGAATATTAACAGTTGTCTTTCCAACTGGCCATGCATTTGGTATAACAGGGAAAGATGGAGTAGAATTATTAATTCATATTGGAATAGATACGGTTAATTTAAAAGGTGAAGGCTTTGAAATTTTAGTGAAGCAAGGACAAGAGATAAAACAAGGGGAACCACTAGTCAACTGCGATTTTAGACTTATAGAAGAGAAAGGATATCAGACAGATATATTGATAGTTATCACAAACCATGATCAATTTTATTTAGAAGAAGTTAGTCATGAGAACGAACATGTTGAGGCACAACAATCAATAATTTATCACTGTGGAAGAAAGAATGAATAACTATCAAATCAAAAAAGTTTTAAATAATAACATAGTCCTGTGTTTAGATATTCAAAATGAACAGGAATGTATTGTAGTTGGAAAAGGTATTGGGTTTCAAAAGAGTAGTGGTGATTTTTTAGGCGAAGATAAAATAGAAAAAGTTTATTTTAGAAAAGATAATAAGAAGATTAATCAATACTTAGATTTACTTTCTCGATGTGATGAACAATTGATTGTGATTGTTGAAGAATTGATAAATGTAATGGAACAACGTTTTGGGAATCGTTATGATGAGTACATTCATATTGCATTACTAGATCATCTTAATTTTTCTATATATCGCTTAAAAAATAATGTCAGAGTAAATAATATTTTTCTTGAAGAGTTTAGTGTGATGTATGAAAAAGAATATAGTTTTGCACAAGACGCACTTGCGATGATTAATGAAAAATTAAATATTCAATTGCCAGAGGTTGAAGCGGGATTTATTACATTACATGTACATGCGGCACTCAATCGTGAGAATGCATCAAAGTCAGCTTTATATATGCAGATAATCAATGATTGTATTAATTATATTGAAGAAAGTGTAAAGCAAACAATTCCCAATGGTAGTTTAGAGAGAATGCGATTAGTAACACATTTAAAATTTGCATTGGAACGAGCGGAGAAAAAACAAACATTGAATAATCCGATTTTGGAGAGTTTAAAAAACCAACTTCCTGAAACATATCAATTAGCATTTAATCTTTCAAGAATGATTGAAAATCAATTTGGATTGCAACTACATGATGGAGAAATTGGCTATTTGACATTACATATTCAAAATATAATAACGAGATTAGAAGAGGGTAGAAATTATGTTAGATAAAATCAAGGGAAAATTAATAGTATCATGCCAAGCATTACCAGATGAACCTTTATTTAGTAGCTATATCATGTCTAGAATGGCAGTTGCAGCAAAAGAGGGTGGTGCGGTTGCGATTCGAGCACAATCAAAAGAAGATATTCTAGAAATTGAAAAGGTTTGCGACTTACCGATTATTGGGATTGTGAAACGTAACTATGAAGGTAGTGAAGTATATATAACACCAACAAAAAAAGAAGTAGATGAATTGTTAGAAACGGGATGTGAAATGATTGCGTTGGATGCGACAAAGCGCATTCGTCCACATGGTGAAAAACTTCAAGATTTAGTTGATTATATTCATCAAAACAATCGATTAGCAATGGCGGATTGTTCAACACTAGAAGAATGTATTGAGGCAGAAAAATTAGGATTTGATGTTGTGTCAACAACACTTTGTGGGTATACATCTTATTCAAAAAATATAGATGGTCCTAATTTTGATTTATTAAAAGAGGTGGCAAAAAGCGTTCATGTGCCATTGATTGCGGAAGGGAAAATTAATACACCAGAAGATTTAGCTGCATGTATAGAATTAGGCGCCTATGCAGCGGTAGTTGGTGGAGCAATTACACGCCCTAAGCAAATCACAGAGAGATTCGTAAACGCTTTAAAATAAGGAGGATAACTATGTTTAAAACATTACAAAAAATTGGTAAAGCATTTATGCTACCAATAGCAATCTTGCCTGCAGCTGGATTACTATTAGGTATTGGTGGAGCTTTATCAAACCCAACAACGATTGCGGCTTATCCTGTTCTTAATGTTCCATTCTTACAAGCTATTTTCCAAGTAATGAGTGGTGCTGGGAATATTGTATTCGCAAATTTAGCATTATTATTATGTATCGGTTTATGTATTGGTTTGGCTAAAAGAGACAAAGGAACTGCAGCACTTGCGGGAGTTGTAGGGTTCCTAGTTATGAATGCATCAATTGCATCATTATTGGCAATTTTTAATCCAGGTGGAAATCCAATTGACACAGGAGTCGTTGGTGCAATTTTCATTGGAAGTGTAGCTGTTTGGTTACACAATAGATATCAAAATATTCAATTACCATCAGCTTTAGGATTCTTTGGTGGATCACGATTTGTACCAATTGTTACTTCATTTGCGGCAATCTTTGTAGGAGCAATTTTCTTCCTAATATGGCCGCCATTCCAAAACTTATTAATTAGTACAGGAGATGTTATTTCAAAAGCTGGTCCAGTAGGAACATTCTTCTATGGCTTCTTAATGCGTTTATGTGGAGCAGTTGGTTTACATCATATGATTTATCCAATGTTCTGGTATACTGCTCTTGGTGGTACTGAAATGGTTGCAGGAGTAATGGTAGAAGGAGCTCAAAAGATTTTCTTCGCACAACTTGCCGACCCAACACACGTTGGTCTATTCACAGAAGGAACACGTTTCTTTGCAGGACGTTTCTCTACAATGATGTTTGGTTTACCAGCAGCATGTTTGGCAATGTATCACTGTGTTCCAAAAGATCGTAGAAATAAATACAAAGGATTATTTATTGGGGTTGCATTAACAAGTTTTATTACTGGTATCACTGAACCAATTGAATTTATGTTCTTATTTGTTGCACCATGGTTATATGTAATTCATGCTTTCTTAGATGGCGTATCATTCTTTATTGCAGATATTTTGAATATCGCAATTGGGAATACATTCTCAGGAGGAGTAATTGATTTTACCTTATTTGGAGTATTACAAGGTAACGCATTTACAAACTGGATGATTCAAATTCCATTAGGTATTGCATGGTCATTCTTGTATTATGGAGTATTTAGATTCTGTATTACAAAATTCAATATTCCAACACCAGGACGTGATGATGATGATATGATTGATGACAATGAAGAAATTAAAATTACAACAAAAGATACTTTGAAAGAAGAAGCAGTTCTTATTATTGAAGCCTTAGGTGGTGCAGAAAATATTGAAGATGTGGATGCATGTATTACTCGCTTAAGAGTATCGGTAAAAGATGTTAGTAAAGTTAAAAAAGATGAGTTGAAAAAGATTGGTGCAACAGATGTTCTTGAAGTAAGTGGTGGAATACAAGCCATTTACGGTGCTAAAGCAATCCTTTATAAAAATATCATCGTAGAAATACTAGGAATTGATGACTAAAAATAAATAGTAAGTAATGGAAGAAGTAATTTCGAAAGAAATCGCTTCTTCTTTTCTATTTAAATAGCTAAAGTTTGATATAATTAAAACCGACCAAATAGGAGATAGTTATGGAAATAAGAAAAGCTGAACTAAAAGATAAAGAGGAAATCTATAAAATCATTCAATATGCACAAGCATACTTAAAAGAACAAGAAGTGCCCCAATGGCAAAATGGATATCCTAATATAGAAGTAATAACTATGGATATTGTAAGTGGGAATAATTATGTCATGGTTGATGAAGACAAAATTGTTGGTTCTTGTATGATATCTTTTGAGGAAGATAAATATTATAAAGTAATAGAAGGGCAATGGTTAGCAGATAAGCCCTATGCAGTAATTCATCGAATTGCAATCGACCCAAAGTGTAAGGGAAAAGGATTAGCTACTGAATTTTTCAATTTTGCACAGTTACAAGCCTACAAGAATGGTGTAAACTATATAAGGGTTGATACTCATGAGAAAAATAGTTCAATGCGCAGATGTATTGAAAAAAATGGGTTTAAGCAATGTGGGGTCGTTTATGTAATGGATAATGCACCTAGAATTGCTTATGAAAAGGAGATAGAAAATGAAATTCAATAAAAAGTACACACTTGATATTGCAGAAAAAATCCTTAAAATTGATAGTCCTTCAGGATTTACTTTTCATGCGATAGATTTTTTGAAAAAAGAAGCAGAGCGTTTAGGCTATAAAACTTCATTAACACAAAAGGGAAATTTAATTATTGAAGTGGAAGGAAAGAAAAAAGAAGGTGCACGTGGTGTATGTGCGCATACAGATACATTGGGATTAATGGTTCGCTCAATTAAAAGTGATGGTAAATTAGCTGTAACAAAGGTTGGTGGACCAATTATGAATACATTAGATGGAGAATATTGTCGTATTTATACGCGTGAAGGAAAAGTTTTTACGGGAACAATATTAAGTACATCACCAAGTATTCATGTATATAAAGATGCAGGTACTTTGCAACGTGATCAAGATACAATGGAAATTCGTATTGATGAAATTGTAAAATCAAAAGAAGATGTAGAAAAACTAGGAATCTGTAATGGAGACTTTATTGCAATCGATACCAAAACTGAAATCACAAAAAGTGGATTTATTAAATCACGATTCTTGGATGATAAGTTAAGTGTAGCTATTTTATTCAGTGTTCTTGAATCAATGGCAACAAATAAAATTGTTCCTGCAAAGAAAACATATTTTATGATTACTGTCTATGAAGAAGTAGGTCATGGTGGTTCATGGATTCCTATGGATATTCAAGAGTTACTTGGTGTAGATATGGGATGTATTGGTTTAGATCTTGCATGCACTGAATATGATGTATCTATTTGCGCAAAAGATAGCAGTGGACCTTATGATTATGAGATGACAAATAAATTGATTGAGATAGCAAAAAAAGAAAAACTAAGTTATGCAGTGGATATTTATCCTATGTATGGATCAGATGTATCGACAGCATTAAGTTCATCTAATAATATACGTGGCGCCTTAATTGGCCCTGGTGTCCATGCGAGTCATGGAATGGAAAGAAGTCATATTCAAGCGGTTGAATCAAGTGTTAAGCTAGTGCTTGAGTATATTAAACAATAAGCATGGATATACTATTACCATTATTATTACAAATACTTAAAATGTTCATGTTGATGGGTGTTGGGTATTATTTATATAAGAAAAAATTATTTGATGATGAAGTTGTCAAACAACTTGGAAATTTCTTGCTCATGTATGTTATTCCAAGTGTACTTGTAACATCCTTTATTCGCGAATTCAATATTCAGGAATTTCAGTATTTAGGAATAGCATTTGCATTAAGTATCGTTGCGATTGCAATTGGTATTGTTTATGCAGGGATTGTATATAAGAAGGAACAAATTTTAGAAAAGTTTGCATGTATCTTTTCAAATGCATCATTTATTGGAATTCCTATTATTGTTGCGATGTTTGGACAAGATGCAGTATTTTACTTGAGTGCTTATGTTGTCACATTTATTATTCTTGTGTGGACATACGGTATTTATTTAATGACAAATGATAAGAAAGAAGTATCAATAAAAAAAGTATTGATGAATCCTAATACAATTGCGGTAATTATTGGATTATTATTGTATTGTACACCACTTGAATTACCTGTAATTGTTGTGGATGTATTTAAGAGTATTGGATCAATGAATACACCATTAAGTATGATTGTATTAGGAACATATCTTGCGAAGGATTCAATCTTTAAATTATTCACAAGTAAGAAATATTATATTGTAGCAATGAATCGTTTATTAGTTATTCCACTGCTTACAATTGTATTCTTAAAATTTATTCCTAATGAATATATGACACTAAAATTAATTGTGTTGGTTGTTAATAGTGTACCAAGTGCCAATACGTTAGCGATACTTGCTCAACGATTTGGATATAATTATACTAGTGCAGCACATATGATTTCATTTACAACATTAGCTTGTATTGTAACTATTCCAATGGTAACAATACTTGCACAAATGATTTGGTAATAAGACAGATAGTAAATATTTGTCTTTTTATTTTAAAAAAGATAAGCATCAGCTTATCTTAAGAATGGAATATAATGTTTAATGATATAGGACAGAATTAAAGTTGGGATAAGAACGGAGATAAGTCTGAAAATACCGCTATCGAAATAAAATCCAACATGAAATAAATCAAGAAGTATAGGAACTAATTCTAAGAAAATTCCATGACTGAAATAAATAATCACACTATATTCTCGTAAATCTGCAAAATTCCACTTCCAATTCAACTGCGTAGTTGCCAGTGAAATAAACCAGAAAAAACTAAAAGGTACTACCATAAAATAAAAGTTATAATCGATAGCAGATCCAAGTGAACGTATTGCGAAAGCTTCTACGCACAAAGCAATAAAGAATATTCCAGAAAATATCCATGGTTTTTTAATTTTATCTTGGATATTATTCTTTGCGATAAACATACCCATGGATACAAATAAAATTCCAAAGAAAAGACCATTTCGTGTTGTAAAGAATAAAGCTAGATAAATATTAAATCCTTGTTTAATCATTCCTTCAGGAATAAAACCATAGTATGTTTCAAGACATCCAATAGTAAATAAGATTGCCCCAATAATTAACAATGACTTAATTGAAAATTTCTTTAAATAGAAATAACAAAATACAATTGCAAAAATAAGTGCTGCCATATACCATAAGTGAAAATAAGTGCCAAAATTAACAAGTGCTAGAAATGAACCCGCTGCCCAAAGTACGGGGGTCATTTCCATATATCCATTTAATAAGTGAATTCCTAGTGGAATATAAAGGATACTCCAGATTAAATAAAGCTTAACAAGCTTAAATACATACTTTTTAAAACGTTCAGGTGTTGGATTTCCTTTTTGAAAGAAATATCCAGCCGCGATAAAAAAGAATGGAATTACGACCCTACCAACAATGTTACTGGAAATAAATCCAAGGGTAGGAACGCTAGTATAAAAAGGATATGTATGTACTAGAATAACCAAGAAAGCTGAAACGAATTTCATCAAGTCTATGGCGTTATAATTTTTCTTCATTTGATTACCTCGAAACTATTATACTACAAATTTAATAATGCTAAACATATTGAATAGTGAGTGAAGTAAAATTTGTAGAATAAAGAGTTTTTAAGAAACTTATGGTAAAATAGGAAAGGTGATAAAATGAAAATAATTATTTCTCCAGCAAAGAAAATGATTGATACAAGTGACGAATTCACTCCAAGTACCGCGCCACTTTTTTTAAGTGAGGCGAAGGAGCTGCATCACTATATGAAATCATGTTCTAAAAGTGAATTAAAAAAGATACTAAAATGTAATGATCAACTTGTATCATTAAATCATGAAAGATTTCATACCAATAAAATAGATGAAGCAAACATGATGGCTCTTGTAACTTATCAAGGGTTACAATATCAAGCGATGGCACCACATATTTTTACAGATGAAGAATGGAACTATGTGAATGAGAACTTAATTATTTTAAGTGGCTTGTATGGGATGTTGAGACCAACCGATAGTGTTGTACAATATCGGTTAGAGATGCAAGCAAAAATAAATCATAAGAAACATAAAACATTGTATGAATTTTGGGGGACAAAAATAGCAAGTCAACTAAATAATGAAAAAGATTTTATTTTGAATTTAGCTTCAAAAGAATATAGTGATGTTGTTGAAAAGCACTTGCAGACGAAGATGATTACTTGTATTTTTGGTGAATTTAAAGATAATAAAGTAATCGTTAAAGGAACGCTTGCTAAGATGGCAAGAGGAGCAATGGTACGATATTTAGCTACAAACAATGTTAGAACTATAATGGGAATAAAACAATTTAGAGAAAATGGATTTAAGTTTAGTGAAGAGCTATCAAATGAATATGAATTTGTATTTATAAAAGATAAAAATTAATAAAGTACATGACAAAGGATGTCATGGTTAGTGTGATATGATTTTAAAACCATATCAGAAAGGAATGTTTACATATGCCGGATTTACTGAAAGACGTATATAATCACCAATTACTTTATAGGCTAGCTTGTGATATTCAATCAATTTATGTTCCTTTCAAAATAGAAGATTTTTTAAAAACGATAATGAATGAAACGTGGGATACTTTGGAATTAAAAGATAGATATTATCAAATAGCGGTAAATTTAAAGAAATATTTACCAGAAAATTATATTGAAGCGTTAGATGTTTTGAATAAAGTTGTGACAAACTATGGCAATTCTATGAATGGTTTGTGTTTTTTCTTTCCGGCATTTGTTGAGCTTTATGGACAAGATGAAATGTATTTTGCTGTGTCAATGGAAGCTTTAGCGACATATACTGAATATGCATCGGCTGAATTTGCGGTAAGACCATTTCTTGTTAATGATGAAGAACGTATGATTAAACAAATGATTGCGTGGTCTATGCATGACAATGAACACGTGAGAAGACTTTCATCGGAAGGGTGCCGCCCAGCATTGCCATGGGCATTTGCGTTGAGTAGTTTCAAGAAAGATCCAACACCAATTCTTCCAATACTGGAACAGTTGAAGGATGACCCATCGCTATATGTTCGAAAAAGTGTCGCAAATAATCTAAACGATATTTCTAAAACACACCCAGAACTTGTTTTAAAGCTTGCGCGTGATTGGTATGGAAAAAGCGAAAATATCAATTGGGTAGTAAAACATGGATGTAGAACACTGCTTAAAAATGGTAATCAAAAAGCATTGGCAATTTTTGGGTATAATGATGTTAGTTCAATTAATATTCAAAATTTTACTTTAAGTGAATCATCTATTTCTATAGGAAATGAAATCTTAATTTCATTCACAATTTCATCTTTGACTACAACAAAAGTGCGTTTGGAATATGCAATTGATTTTGTGAAATCAAGTGGTAAGAGAAATAGAAAGATATTTAAAATATCAGAAATTCTATTACCAGAAAAGATGGAAAAAGTTTATAGAAAAAAACATTCATTCACTGATATGAGTGTAAGAAAACATTATCCTGGTATTCATTCTATTACATTGATTGTTAATGGAAGGGAATATGGAACATTAAACTTCAACTTGAAAGATGGTATAGGAGAAAGAAAATGTCACTAAGTATATTTGGAGAAAAAACAATTGTCCCAAATGAGAAAATGCTTTCTGAAGCTTTAGGTAGTCGAAAAGTATTGTGGGATAATATTAAAAAACAACTTATCGCAATTGATGATAATATTTTGGAAGAGTGGAAATTTTATAGTAAAGCTGCTGGATGGACACTCGTGGTAAAGGGTGGCAAACAGACTTTATTATATCTAATACCCTTGAACGGTTATTTCAAGATAAACTTTGTTTTTGGAGAAAAGGCGGTTGCATTAGCGAAAAGTTCAGATTTACCGCAGGAAATCATAGCACTTATTTTAGATGCAAAACCGTATATGGAGGATCGATCATTTATGATAGATGTACATACAGATACAGATGGTGAAATCGTAAATAAGCTTTTAAAAATAAAAATTCAAAAATAATTCAATTGAGTATTGTTTTCTTTACATAATAAAACTCCGCTAGTAGAAAAACCTTAAGCGGAGTTTATAAGAAGAATAATACTTTTTTTATTTACCTCAGGATTATTAAGCCTTGTATATTTGAAATTTAATCAGTTGTTTCATCAATTCGAATCAGTGGTTTTAGTTTTATTACTTTTACGCCTGTTTGTGTAATTGCATCTGTTGCCTCTTGAGGAGCATTAATGTCGGTGATAAGATAATCTACTTCGTTAATCTGTCCAGAAATGAAACTATGTTTGATGCCAATTTTAGTATAATCTGCAAGAACAAAAACAGGACCATTGGTTCTTTTAATCATTGTTTCATTGATGGAAACTTCATTTTGGATAGCGGTTGTAATTCCGTCTTCTAGATTAATACCACTACAACCAATAAAACACTTATTGGCAGTAACACGATTTAAATTATTTAAACAGAATTCTCCAACCATAGCTTCTTTAGGAAAGCGAAGTTCCCCACCAGTTAGAAAAATAGACACCAATGGATCATGTTTCATGAGCAATGCTTTCGCATTATTTGTAATAACGGTGCAACGTTTATTTTGAATATATTGTAAGACAAGTAATGCCGAAGAAGAGGTGTTGATAAATACGGTATCTCCCTCTTCAACAAATTGTGCTGCATACTTAGCAATCGCATGTTTATATCGATCATTTGTAAAATTAGTATTGTTGTGATTGACCATATGTTGAACAAGTTTCGCTCCACCATGATAACGAATAATTGCCCCGCGATCTTCCCAATATTGAAGGTCACGGCGAATGGTGATTTCAGATGTGTTGAATTCTTTTGCTAGTGTTTCTACATCAACCTTACCTAGTTTTTGGATAAGTACCATGATATCGTCTCTACGTTGTTGAACAATTTCATAATTCACTTTCATAATTGTCACCTACATCAATTTATTGATTGGTAATAAATTGCATACCTTTTCTAACTCAGTTTTAATTTGAGTTGCTTGTTCAATCTCTTTATTTTGTAATAGTGATTTATAATAGAATAAATAATATTGTGTTTTCTCTTTATTGTTCATATAAGCAATATTTACATTTTTATATGTTTTACATGCTTTATCAAAATCATTACTAATGTAATAATATAATGCTTCTAATTCATCCCAATTATAGAGTGGTGATAATTTTTTCCCTTTAACTTTTGCACCTTTTAACTTTATAATTTCAGGGTATGCTTTCTTTGCTTGTGTTTTATTATTACTTTCAACGTAAGCGATAAATAAGGAAACATTTCGAATAAGTAAAGCATCAATGTTAGCGCGGAAATATTTATCATTTTCTTGAATTAGTTTGATAGCATTATTGGGTTCAATAATCGCAAGATTATAAATTGTATCAAAAAGAATACGATTATTTTTATAGGACTTAAAGAAGTCAAATTTTTGAAGTTTATCATAAATTGCTTTTGCTTTTTCAGGATTGCATTCATAGTTTAAAGCTTTGATAGCTTGTTCAGATAAGAATTCTAAATATTCTGCAAAAATAGCGATGGTTAGAAAAATTATAGTGATTGCAGCATAGGCTAATTTTACAGATAGTGAGGTTGCTTGTGTAATCAAATAGATTGAATAGAATAAGAAAATAATGTAAATCACAATGTGCACAATTCGTTTTGCTTCTGCACTGAAAGAATAATTTGTTAATTTTTTCATATAAATATACCTCTGTTTAAACTAATTAAAGGATAAATAATCATAAAAGTCAATGTTTTATGAATGATAGGAAAATGAAAACGCTTAGAATAGTATATATGAGCATATAAATGATTAAATAATCGTATAAATAGATTGTAAATGAATACTTAATCATTTACGATAATGTCAAACAAAGGAGATTTGAAGACTATGCCGAAAATTAATGACATTACGCGAGAATCTTGGATTCTAGGCGCATTTCCTGAATGGGGAACTTGGTTAAATGAAGAAATTGATCAAGAAATAGTAGAAAAAGGAACATTCGCAATGTGGTGGATTGGTTGCACGGGTTTATGGATTAAATCTGAAAACAACACAAATATCGCAATTGACCTATGGTTTGGAAATGGAAAACGCTCAAAGAAAAATAAAGAGATGGATAAGTATCATCAAATGAGAAACATGACAGGTGGTATTATGACACAACCTAACTTGCGTGCTGCACCAATTGTTTATGATCCATTTGCAGTAACAACAGTTGATGCTGTTCTAAGTACTCACTATCACAATGATCATATTGATCCATTCTTTGCAGCAGCTGTTATGAAAAACTGTGGTGAAGATGTTCCATTTATCGGTCCATTAAAAAGTGTTGAAAAATGGTTAAGTTATGGTATACCAGAAAGTCGTTGTAAAGTAGTCAAACCGGGAGATGTTATCCACATAAAAGACTGTGAAATCGTTGTACTAGATAGTTTTGATAGAACTTGCTTAGTTACTGATGAAATGGATATCCGTGGAATTTGTCCAACAAACATGGATGAAAAAGCAGTTAACTATTTAATCAAAACACCAGCTGGAAATATCTATCATAGTGGTGATTCACATTATTCAACGTATTATGCTAAACATGGAAAAGATCATAAGATTGATGTAGCCTTAGGCTCATTTGGGGAAAATCCAGCAGGAAACCAAGATAAAATGACAAGTATTGATATCTTACGAATGGCTGAAGCTCTTCAATGCAAAGTTGTAATTCCATTCCATTATGATGTATGGACAAACTTCAAAGCAGATCCAGCTGAAATCCTAATGTTATATGATTTCAAAAAATATGTACTTGAATATAAGTTCAAACCATTTATTTGGGATGTAGGTGGAAAATTTATTTATCCTAATGACGCAGATAAACGTCAATATCATTATCGTAGAGGATTCGAAGACTGTTTCACTGAAGAACCAAATGTACCATTTAGAAGTATCTTATAGGTGAATATATGTTAATTCAAAAAATTCTAGATAATAAGGTTACAAGTTATAAAGAAGGTTTTGACACATGGCAAGAAGCTATTAGAGGAGGCGCTGAAGCATTAATTGAACAGGGATTTATTGAACCTGTTTATGTGGATGCGGTAATTGCTTGTGTGGAAAAATATGGGCCTTACATTGTCATAGCACCTGACATTGCAATGCCACATTCAACAGAAGGAGCTGAGGGAGTTCTAAAAACTGGAATTGGCTTTATGAAAGTTGAAAAAGCAGTTTGCTTTGATCCAAATGATCCTGAAAAGGATGCAAGATTATTCTTTACACTAGCAGCAGAAAATCATGAAGAACATCTTAATAATATGATGGAACTATCAGAGATGTTAATGAATGAAGACCTTGTAAAAGATTTACTAGAAGTAAAGAATGATGAAGATTTAAAAAAAGTGGGAGAAAAATACACTATATAGTGAAAGGGGAAACTTATGGAATTCTTAATGTCAATTTGGACGTTCTTCGCGTCTAACATTTTAACACAACCAGCATATTTCATTGGATTAATTGTATTAATCGGGTATTTACTACTTCGTAAACCTTTATATGAAGCGTTTGCTGGATTTGTAAAAGCAACAGTTGGATACTTAATTCTAAGTGTTGGATCAGGAGGTTTAGTTAATAATTTCCGTCCAATTCTTGTTGGATTAAAAGATCGTTTTGATTTAAATGCAATGGTTATTGACCCTTATTTTGGTCAAAATGCTGTTACAGCAGGTTTAGGAGAAGTGTTTGGAAGAACATTCTCACAAGTAATGTTATTACTATTAATTGCATTCATATTCAATTTAATTCTTGTTCGTTTGAAAAAATGGACAAAGTTACGTGCAGTTTTCACAACTGGGCATGTACAAATGCAACAAGCTTCAACAGCATTCTGGTTAATGCTATTCTGCTTCCCAGCATTAGGCGATACACCAATTCTAATTTTAATGGGAATCGTATTAGGGTTATATTGGGCAGTAGGTTCTAACTTAACAGTTGAATTAACACAAGATTTGACAGAGGGTGGTGGCTTCTGTGTGGCTCACCAACAAATGTTTGGTATTTACTTCTTCTCAAAACTATCAGAAAAAATGGGTGGTAAAGATAAGAAACGTTTAGAAGATATTAAATTTCCAGGTTTTCTATCTATCTTCAACGAAAACATGGTTGCGACATCAGTTTTAATGCTAATTTTCTTTGGTGCAATTCTTGTAATCTTAGGTAAACCATATTTAATAGAAGCTGGATTCTTAGCTGCTGACAAGAATTTCTTCTTCTATATCCTAACAACATGTTTCAATTTTGCGGTTTACTTAGCAATCTTGCAACTTGGAGTACGTACATTCGTTACTGAGTTAACAAACTCATTCCAAGGTATTTCAAATACATTCTTACCAGGAGCAGTTCCAGGTATTGACTGTGCAGCAGTTTATGGATTTGGTTCTCCAAATGCTGTAACTATCGGGTTCTTGTTTGGTGCATTAGGACAATTCTTAGCAATCTTAGCATTAATTGCATTAAAATCACCTACATTAGTTATTGCAGGATTCGTTCCAGTATTCTTCGATAACGCAACAATCGCAGTATTTGCGAATAACCGTGGTGGTGTAAAAGCTGCAATGATTATGCCATTTATTTCAGGATTATGCCAAGTATTCGGTTCAGCATTAGTAGCATCATGGGTAGGCTTAGCAGCATATGGTGGATACTTAGGAATGTGGGACTGGGCAATTGTATGGCCAATCTTCACAGGATTAATGAAATTCTTAAGTTATGCAGGTGTAGGTTTAGTTGTAATAATTTTAATTGCTATTCCTCAACTTCAATATCGTGCACATCCAGACACATACTTCTTAATCACTGAAGATTATGATGCATATAAAGAAAAAATCGGAAAAAAATAAAAAAGAAATGGAGATAAAATAAAATGCTTAGAATATTAGTTGCGTGCGCAAATGGTGCAGGAACCTCATTAATGATGAAAATGAGAGTTGAAAAGGCTACAAAAGATTTAGGAGTTAAAGTTCAAACAATTCATCACTGTTCTCTATCTGAGGGGAAGAGTGCAGCAACACAATATGATGTAGTATTTTGTCCTTTAAACTTCGTTAATATGTTTGATGATGCAGCAAAAAAAGGTATCGTAATATGCGGAATGAAAAATGTATTATCAGACAAAGAAGCTCAAGAATTATTAATCAATAGTGGGCTAGTAGAAAAAAACAAATAAGTTGTTAAGGCTACCTTTAAGGTAGCCTTCTTAAAATTAAAACGGGAGGTATCTATGAAATTTAATAAAATTCATTGTGATGATATGACACGTTGTTATTGTGCTAGTCATATTGAAATTGATGGAGAACTTGTTGCACTTTTTGCAAGTGAAGATCCTACAAGTGTTTGTCATGCATATTCAGGAGAAAATTTTGAGCATAAAGAAGTTGTTTGGGATAATGCTGGTGGTTGTATGTCTATCATTCCAATACCAAACAAGAAAAATGAATTTCTTGCAGTACAAGAATTTTATTTAAAAGTGAATCCAAGCTTAGCTAAAATTGTTTGGGGTAAATATGAAAAGGAAACTGGATGGGTAATTAAGGATGTTCTCCATTTACCATATCTCCATCGTTTTGATATTTATCGTAAAAATGGGATTAACTATTTTATCGGAGCTACGATTGCTGAGGATAAAAAAGATAAAGAAGATTGGTCAAAATCAGGAGAGATTTTCGCAGGTGTGTTGCCCGATGATCCAACAAAAGGTATTGAACTCAATAAGATTGTAGATGGTTGTTTTAGAAATCATGGATATTGCCGGGGTGAATTTGAAGGCAGTGTTTGTGGATATTTTGCAAGTGATCAAGGAGTTCTTCGTGTTACACCGCCTGATCAATTAGATGGCGACTGGCATGTAGAAAAAATCATGGAAGGTAGAATAAGTGAAATTGCATTTGTCGATATCAATAATGATGGTATTGAAGAAATGATGACAATTGAACCATTCCATGGAAATACCATGAAAATATATAAATTGAAAGATGGTAAATATGAATGTGATTTTGTATATCCATATGAGATTGACTTTGCCCACACATTAGTAGGAACAAAATTCTGCGGGAAAAACTCTTTCCTTGGTGGTGTCCGTCGAGTGAATGCAGAATTATTTGTGATTCAATATATTGACAATAAATATGAAGTCACAATTATAGAAAATGGTGTAGGACCTGCCAATATTGATGTAGTACATCGTGAAAATGATGACATTATCATTGCAGCGAACCATACAAAAAATGAAGCAGCAATTTATGTTGCGACAGCGTAGGAGGATTATATGTTAGAACGTTTAAAACAAGAAGTTTTTGAAGCTAATTTATTATTACCTCGTTACGGATTAATTACGTTTACGTGGGGTAATGTATCAGGTATTGATCGTGAAAAAGGTTTGGTTGTAATTAAACCAAGTGGTGTTGAATATGATACGATGACTGTGGAAGACATGGTTGTTGTGGACATGGAAGGAAATCGTGTTGAAGGTAATTTAAAACCTTCCAGTGATTTGATGACTCACTTAGAATTCTACAAAAATTTTCCAGATATCAAAGGTGTTGTACATACGCATTCACAAAATGCAACAGCTTGGGCACAAGCGGGATGTGATTTACCGGCTTTAGGAACAACCCATGCAGACTATTTTTATGGAACTGTTCCATGCACACGTTGTATGACAGAAGATGAAATAAAAAATGATTATGAATTGAATACAGGGAAAGTAATTGTTGAAGAGTTTTCAAAAAGAAAAATAGAACCAAATCAAATGCCAGGTGTACTTGTACATAGCCATGGTCCTTTCACATGGGGAAAAGATCCATATGATGCAGTGCACAATGCAGTAGTATTAGAAGAAATCGCAACAATTGGGTTAAAGACAAAGGTAATTAATAAAACAGTTGAAGATATGCAACCGACTTTACTAGACAAGCATTTCTTGAGAAAGCATGGGCCAGGAGCTTATTATGGACAATAAAAAATACTTATTAGGTCTTTATGAGAAATCGATGCCAAATACATGCAGCTGGGAGGAAAAACTTCTCAATTGCAAAAAATTCGGATTCGACTGGCTAGAAATAAGTGTTGATGAAACAGATGATAAACTGGCTCGCTTAGATTGGACTAATGAAGAAATCAACATACTAAAAGAATTGATTACAAAAACGGGTGTTCCAATCAAGACAATGTGTCTCAGCGGACACAGAAAATATCCCTTAGGATCACTTAATGAGGAAACAATTCAAAAGAGCTTGGATATTATGAGTAAGGCGATACAACTAGCAAGTAAGTTAGGAATCAGAATTATTCAACTAGCAGGCTATGATGTTTATTATTCAAAAGGTAATGAGAAGACAAAAGAAACATTCATCCATAACTTAAAAATTGCTGTAGAAATGGCCGCAAAAGAAGGAATTCTACTAGGTTTTGAAACAATGGAAACGTTTTTTATGGATACTGTCAAGAAATCGATGGAATACGTAACTTTAGTGGATAATCCATATCTGCAAATTTATCCAGATATGGGAAATCTTACAAATGCATCCGTTTTATACCAACATGATTTAGTAGCGGATATTCAAAGTGGCAAAGGCCATCTTGTAGCAGCACATTTAAAAGAAACAAAACCAGGACATTATCGTGAAGTTCCTTTTGGAACAGGACATACCGATTACAATAAAGTGATTACGTGTTGTAAGAATTTAGGAGTGAGAATGTTTGTAGGTGAATTTTGGTATGTTGGTCAAAACAATTGGGAAGAAGATTGTATTCATGCAAACCGTTTCCTAAGAGAAAGACTAGATAGTGTGTTCAATGATTAAACTTGTTGTAGCAGATTGTGATGGAACAATCTTAGATGATCATAAAAAGATAGATCCTCAACTAAAAGAGGTAATAAAGCTACTAAAACAAAAAAATATAATATTTACTCTTGCAACGGGTAGAAACATATTTTTGATGGAAGAAGTTGTACAAGATTTGGATTTAGAATATCCTTATATAATTAATAATGGCGCAAACATATATCAAAAAAATAAAATGATTGAAAACTATTCCCTTCCTAAAGAAGCAGTTCAACCAATTTGTAGTATTTTGGAAAATGAAAATTTTCCTTTTTTAGCATATAGTGAAAAAGAATTAGTAATCTACTCAAAACATCAATTGCTAGAAGGCTTTAAAGAAAAGTTAAAAAATAAATTAGAGCATATTGAGTTTAATCTTTCAATTAACTTTTCAAATATTCCATTTTTTAAAATAACAATTGCGACAAATGATGTTGAGGATATTAAAGAAACAAAAAAACAGATTGAAGAACTTTTTCCAAACATTAATTTCAAACGTTCGGAAGGTACATTATTCACTATCACAAGTAGTCAAGCAACAAAAGGTAATGCAATTCAAACATTAGCTTCTATGCTTGGATGTGAGAAAGATGAAATCATGGTGTTTGGTGATAATTATAATGATATTACGATGTTTGATGTTGCTAGTGTTGGTGTTGCGATGGGAAATAGTGATGAAACAATTAAACAATGTGCAACACATGAAACAAGCGACAACAATCACAATGGTGTAAGTGAATTCTTGATAAAATATTTTGGTCTTTAAATTGTGATTGTTGTAAACAAAAATTAAGCTTTTAAAATAATCTAATTTGTCTTAGTATATATTGGAATAGAAATGAGGAGAACATGGAACTTAGAGATAAAATCAAAGGAATAAGAAAAAGTATAATCAAAATGGTAACGGCAGGGAAAT